>JBDTMS010000492.1:0-4043 GCA_039934195.1 Betaproteobacteria bacterium | reverse complement strand
TCATCATCGAATACGCGCACTTCGGCATCGAGAAAAAGTTGCGACAACCAGGCGCTCCAGGGCGCCCAGCGATCATCGCTCAACATAGCGATGCGGCGGACGTCATGGCTATGGCTGCGGGTGAACTTGATGTCTTCCCACACCACGTCGAGCGTGGATGTCAACATGGCACGCAGATCTACCAGCAGGTCCACTCGGCTGGCCAATCGTAGTTGTTCTGCGAGCTCGGTTTCAAAAGTCCGGTAGTCCGCGAGCGTTACCTCGCCGAACAATCCCACCACGAGAAGCGCGCCTTCACGCTGAACAGAGATCATGTGTGCGGCACCCAAAAAGGCAGGATAACCGTTTCAGAACACGTTCGCGCGCGTTCATCCATCGCCGCTTCGATGCTCATGTGCTGCCGGGTAGAATTGGCTCAACGTGCCTGCGGACATAGTCGTGAAAATGCACCATACCGTCCTCGGATGGAGACTGATATGGCCCGCGTAAATCTTTACCTGCTTGATATAGCACACGTCGGCCATCATGCATACGCTGACAAATTTCGGCGTCTTCCCGCGCACTTTCTGCATACGCTAGCTGATGCAGTTCGACCAGCTCGCGCTCGAACAGTGCGACTTCCTCGGGATAGTAGTACTCGACGGTATTCAAGCATTTCTCCGGTCCGCGCGGCTGCAGCGTGCTGATCACGATACAGAACGGATACCACTCCAGCATGACATTCGGGTAGTAGCACGACCAGATCGTGCCGTACTTCGGGATCTTGCCATCGGTGTAGCGGAGCAGCGCTTCGGTGTATTTTTCGTAGGCCGGCGAGCCTGCCTTGGTAAGATTTTGGTAGACACCCATTTCCTGGGTACTCCAGCACCCGCCGAATCGCCACTGATAGGACGACGGATCGACGAACTTGCGCAAGCCCGGGTGGAACGCGCCGACGTGATAGAGCTCGAGATAGATCTCCATGAAGGCCTTCCAGTTGTACGGATACTCCATCGTTTCGACACGATCGAGCACATGGTTTTGGAAATTGTAGTCGGCCAGCAAGTGAAACCGTGCGAGGTCGATAGTCGGATCGCGCGGCCCGGTGAACAGCATGCCGTTCCAGTTCACCACGGGCGTGTGCGGCAAATCGAGGCGAAGATTCGCGGGAAATTCCGGCGCGCCGAGCAGCCTGCCGCGCAGATCGTAGGTCCATCGGTGGATCGGGCAGACCAGGCTGTGGGCGTTGCCGTGGCCGCTCAGGATGAGCGCCTGGCGATGCCTGCAGACGTTGGAGAGCAATTCGATGCCTGCATCGTTGCGGACCAGCGCCTGACCATTTCCGGTCAGCGCCAGCACATAGTAGTCGCCATGGTTCGGGACCATCAAGTCGTGACCAACGTATCCCGGTCCCGCATCGAACAAAGCGCGCTGCTCGATAAGCGCGATGGCCGGATCGAAGTACCAAGAGATCGGCAGCTGAGTCGGCTTGTCCGCCAACGTCGAAACGTCTGCCAAGTCGGTCATTTGGGGTTGCAAAAAGCGAACGTCATCGAAGTCGAGCTCGGTGAAAAGGCAATTGATGTATTAGCGAACGCCCTGGGATTAGATCGACGCCGGCCCATTTGAGCTTTAATAATCAGCCCCGAGGAAAAGCTCCCGGTCACGACCTGCGAGCTTCGCGTTGACCCGGATAGGGCGGATACGCTATTTTCACACGTTTTCTCAGCTTTACTGATCCCCGATCGACTGTCGCATGGCAAATTCCGAACAACCTTCCGCACCTCGCGTGCATCCTGAATCCGCGGCCATCGGCAACGGCGTTGCGCCGAAAAGTTTCGAGGTCGCACTGAGTGAGCTCGAAGCGATCGTTGCGCGCATGGAGTCCGCGGACCTCAGCCTGGAGCAATCGCTGGTGGAATACAAACGCGGCGCATCGCTGCTGCAGTTTTGCCAGGCTGCGCTTCGCGACGCGCAGCAACAGGTGAGGGTACTGGAGGCCGGAATTCTCAAAGATTTCTCCGGTGACGTCGACAATAGCTGACTTCGAAGTCTGGGTTTCCGCGCAGCGGCATCGCGTAGAGCAGGCTCTCGAGCATCTGCTGCCATCGCCCGAAATCGCGCCCGGCAGGCTACATGAGGCTATGCGCTATGTTGTGCTCGGCAGTGGTAAGCGTATGCGTCCGTTGCTTGCGTTCGCTGCCGGCGAGTTGACCGCCGCGCCGCTGGTAAACGTTACGCCTGCGGCGGCCGCGGTAGAGTTGATCCATGCGTACTCGCTCGTGCACGATGATCTGCCCTGCATGGATGACGACGTGTTGCGGCGTGGAAAGGCCAGTTGCCATGTGGCCTTCGATGAAGCGACAGCGCTGTTGGTCGGGGACAGCTTGCAAAGCCTCGCGTTCCAGGTGCTGGCGGACTCGCGCGGTGGTGCCGAGCCGGGCCGACAACTCGAGCTACTGCGCACGCTGGCAATCGCGGCGGGCTCGCGCGGAATGGCCGGCGGGCAAGCGATCGATCTCGCCAGCGTAGGTCAGGAACTCAGCGTGACGGAGCTGGAATTCATGCATATCCACAAAACCGGCGCACTGATTCGTGCGGCGGTTCTGCTCGGAGCGGGATGCGGAGAGCCGCTCGATCCTGAGCGCCAGGAAAAGCTCGACCATTTCGCCAAATTTGCCGGTCTTGCATTTCAGGTGGTCGACGATCTACTCGATGTTCAGGGGGACACCGCGACGTTGGGAAAAACCGCCGGCAAAGATGCCCAGCACGGCAAGCCGACCTACGTGAGCGTTCTCGGCGAAGTGAGGTCGCGAGATTTAGCGCAAGATCTGCATAGCGAGGCGTTGTCTGCCCTGGGTTCCCTTGGCCCACGTGCGCAGCGACTGCGCGAGCTGACAGATTTTATTGTTCTGCGCTCACACTAGCTGGTCGAATGTGCCAGTTGAATGCCACGGTATTACGATGATGCGCAGCGCCAAACAAGAAGAGCCGATAAACGATGCAAGTTGCTGCACACCGAAGTGATTACGCCGCCGAATTGATCTATGTCTGAGCTTCTCCAGACCATAAAAGATCCGAGCGACTTGCGTAAGCTCGACCGCAAAATGTTGCCTGCGCTCGCGGCGGAACTACGCGCGTTCATGCTGAGATCGGTATCGACTACCGGCGGCCATCTCTCTTCCAACCTCGGCACCGTCGAGCTCACTATCGCGTTGCACTACGTATTCAACACACCGCATGATCGCCTGGTATGGGATGTCGGCCATCAAACCTATGCACACAAGATTCTGACTGGACGCAGCGCCGGCATGGCGAGCCTGCGCATGTACAAGGGCCTCGCGGGCTTCCCCAGACGGGAAGACAGCCCCTACGATACGTTCGGCACAGCGCATTCGAGCACTTCGATCAGCGCGGCACTGGGCATGGCGGTAGCGGCGCGTAAAGCGGGTGAAGATCGCCGGGTAGCGGCCATCATCGGTGACGGCGCGATGACAGCGGGAATGGCGTTCGAAGCGCTCAACAACGCGGGTGCGATGGATGCCAATCTGCTGGTCATTCTCAACGACAACGATATGTCGATCTCCGAGAATGTCGGTGCGCTGAACAACTATCTCGCGCGGCTCATGTCGGGGCGCTTCTACGCTGCCGCCCGCCGCGCAGGGGAAAGAGTCCTCGGCGTCATTCCGCCGGTGCTGGATTTTGCCCGGCGCGCCGAAGAGCACGTCAAGGGCATGGTCACGCCGGGGACGCTGTTCGAAGAATTTGGCTTCAACTACATCGGACCGATCGATGGCCACGATCTCGATGTTTTGGTTACCACGCTCACCAACATCGGTAAATTGCCGGGCCCGCAGCTTTTGCACGTCGCGACGCGCAAAGGCAAGGGCTATCAGCCCGCCGAAGAGGATCCCATCCTGTATCACGGCGTGACGAAGTTCGATACCGCGGCCGGCATCCAAAGCAAGCCGAGCAGCAAGCAAACTTACACGCAAGTGTTCGGCGACTGGCTGTGCGCGATGGCCGCGCAAGACGATCGCTTGGTTGCTATCACGCCGGCGATG
>JBDTMS010000491.1:0-4054 GCA_039934195.1 Betaproteobacteria bacterium | reverse complement strand
CCCTGCTCAGTTTTACGTGATCACAGCTGCTCTAGTTTCGGTGATCATTGACACCGGGACAAGCGTCCCACCGTGGTGGCAGCGGATCTGGAGCTGGCCTACCCCGAATTAGATTAAGCAGAGCAGCTCGCCGAGAAAGCCTTATTCCAGATTGCACTCGATGCGGTTCACCTGCAGCGCCGTTTCGACGTTCGCCTTGGGTTGCTTATCGTCGATCAGCGCGTTGGTGAAGCGGCACAAGCCCAGCGCCGTTGTCGCGGTCTTTCCATCTTTGGGATCGGACGCGGTCGCTTCTCGGATCTCCTTCTTCTCGGGTGCACTCGCCTCATCCCACATCTTCACGAGCGCACTGCGCAACGTGTAGATACCCGCCTGGGCGGTATCGGTGTATTCCACTCGCTTCAACACCTGCTGATCGCTGATGCGTTCCCATTTGGTGGTCTCCTGCTTGCTGTCCCACATGTCGCATAGCGCGGACCTGACATCGGTAATGTAATAGCGACCGTCAGTGCACAACGGAGCCTGATCGGATGTGCAGCCAAGCGGCGCCGAGTTCTCGGCGGTTGCGCACGTATTCGCTGCAGTGGATTCGTCGTTGTAAGTCATGCGGCCGACGAAACTCGCCCAGCCTTCTTTGAAAGCGGCTTGCGCGTATTCCTTCGTGACCGAGCTCTCTTCGCAATCCCCCTTCATGCAATAGCTCGCCCACTTGCCAACACCGTCCCACGCCCAGAAGTGCACCAGATGACCGTACTCGTGCGCGATCGTGTAGCCGTCGACCCAGTCTTCCGGATGCAGCGGCTGGTAATCGTCATCGCCGATTTTGTCGTAACCGCCGGTCCACTTGGTCGTGCGCGGGCCGTCGAGCCATTCTTGAAAGTCGCGCGCCTTATAGGTTGCGGCGATCTGCGGTGCCGACACGCACAGACGTCCCGCTTGATGCGAATGCGCGCCGCCGTCCTTGTCGCCGGTAACGGCGGGAAAGAAAGCCTTGATATCGCCATAGCGAGAATGGTCGAACGGAATCTTGCCTTCGACATGGATCTTGCGTGTGACATCGACCATAGACGCAAACACGCTCGCAGCCTGCGCAGGGATGTCATCGACGTGAGCGGCAACCTGGCCGGCTCTTTCCGACTGAAAGTAATCGTCGCCGAGATCGACCTCGCCGGACTTGCTGACGACGCGCGGCTGAATTAAATCCGCACCTTTTAGCCAGCGCGCGTATACCGGCCCATCCCACTTGTCGTCGAAGTGATCCTTCTCACCGGTCCCTTTAGGATCGCGTACGGAGAAACAGCGATGCGCGGGATCGTTGCAATTCTCGAGCGAAACCTGCGCAACAATGGATAGGGCTTTGTCGTCCGCGCCATCGCCATCGGCGGCGCAGGAATCGCACACCTCGCCGTGCCAATCGTATTCGCCGTTGCTTTGAATGATCGCCGTGCCAAGATAAGTGGTCTGCTGACACGCCATACCGGACGCGCGATCGAATTCGTACAGGCGAACGGTAGCATCACGCAGCCCAAGATAATTCGCGTTGTCGCCGGGTTTCGGCGTCGGCGTGTACGGTTCTGCAGTGCCTTTTGTATTTCCTTGATTAGTGCGTTCGCTGAAGCGACCGTTACGGCGCAGATCGTTGTAGAACACGCGGCCCTTCACCGTGACCGTGCGGCAGATCGGTTCGATATACGGTTTGGCGCCGGAGCCGGGTGGGGTTGTGGGTGGTGGTGAGCCGACGTCATCGACTGGGACCTGAACTGCGTGTGCAGGGAGTGCCGTGGTGAAGGTCCAGGCGAGGGCGGAGAGTAGGGCGGCGCGGTGGGTGATCGTGCGGAGTGTCGAGCGGGTGGTCATGGGGCTGGCCTCCAGTGGCTTTGTGGATCGATCATTCGTTGCCGCGAATGAAAGTGGGGGTGCGTGCTGGAGGGGATTGCATAGGAAAGGGGAGTGGGCGGATATATGGCGAGGGGTATAGCTCAGGGCTTAGCGCAATCGATGCTCAGTTGCTTTTATTGCCTCGGCTTTAAGATCGAACACCGCGCATTAGGCGGGCTGCCGCCAATCTCAATGTGATGCTGCTTAAGAATAACCGGCAAACAGCCGTCAGTATGTGCAGTGAAGCGTACAGCGGATCGTGGTGACGGCGGTAGCGTAGCTCGCAGGCGTGATGCGCTTGGCGAAAGCGGATGGCGTGACAATAAGAGGTACAGCGCAGCAGCGGCGGCGTACGCGGAGGAAAACCAATCGGCTCAATCGATGGCGAAGCGCTGGTGCAGCTGGTGGGCAAATTATAGGAAGTTCCGAGCCATACGGTGCGCCGGAACGGGCGCCCGATTGTCCGGTATGCTGGCGCGATAGTAAGCAAGGTGTTGCAGCGGGTGCGGTATTGGGAGTGGACCGCCGCGCCACTTATAGTGGGTGAGAAGAGGATAGCGCCCTTGAGATTTGCTTATACTGGCTGTCTTAGCTTCTGCGGCGGAAGATAGTCATGCAACTCGAAGAAGCAGTCCTAGACCAGGAAACGCTGACCCGGCGTTGGCACGAGCTTGCGGGCGACCCGAACAGCCCGGACTACTACGAAGTGAACGAGTTCGGTGAGGTAATCATGAGCCCGCGTCCCACAAACGATCATCAGCGCGTTGTTACCGCAGTGACGACTGCGCTTAATCAGCAGCTCGGCCCCGAAGCGGTACAAGAGGTATCGATCATCACCGATCGAGGCATCCGAGTCCCGGACGTCGTGTGGATGAACCCGGAGCGCTGGCTGGACGCAAAGGGAAAGACGCCGTTACCCTTTGTACCTGACGTGTGCGTCGAAGTTTTGTCGCCTGGGAACACGAAGGAAGAAGTGACGATGAAGGCAAACGCATATCTTCGGGGTGGGGCGCGCGAAGTGATCATTGTTAGTCTGCGCGGCGAAGTGGATTATCTCGGTTCCGAAGGAAAACGCACGGCAAGTGCGCTTGGTATCCGCGTCAGTTTTCCGAGTGCGCTGTTCTAGATCACTGCGATAGCTCCTGCTCATCGCGTCACGTATTACGTTAGATGTCATGCGACGCCTCTCCAGAAAGGGGCGCGAAGACAAATCAGTCGGAGACCATTGAAGTACTGCTAATTGCCTTGCGGCATCTTGCTGCCTGCTCGGCTGAGGCGTCGAGTAGTCCGAAATTTCGATGGAGGTGATGGGCGTATGGCGAGACCGAGACGCGAGAACATTCTTAGCGACTTGTTAGACACGCCGTGGTGGATGACTCCATTGACAGCAACCGTTGTGTTCGCTGAGTGTCGTTCCGTCATCCCCGCGTTTCACTACCGTAATCCGTATCTCGGAATGCTGGCCGGCGGAGTGAAGAACGCCGCGCCCTATCTTGCGATTGCAATCCTTCTCCTCCTACCAGCGGTGCTTCTACGAAGCTTCGAGCGGCGCGGACTTGTCAATCGCCAATCCAATTTGGATCGATCCGCGCGATGCGGTAGCGTGATTTCGAGCTGTGCGTCGGCGAAGGATTTCGCTGTCTTGGCTACGTCGCCGAAGAGCGGGGCGGTGGGAAGGCTGATGGCGGCGTTGATCTCGTGCTTTGCAAAGGCGGCGCGCTGACGCTCGTGCAGTGCAAACATTGGAAGGCACAACGCGTGGGTGTGTCGGTCGTGCGGGAGATGTATGGGGTGATGACGGCCGAGCGGGCGAGTGACTGTGCGATTGTGACTGCAGGGGCATTTACGCCGGATGCGGTGGCGTTTGCTAATGGGAAGCCGATTGCGTTGATACTGCGCTCGATAAAAGAGTTGGTGGACTTCAAGGGCGTACTCAGCCGACCTTACGCAGTACCGCAGCGACGAAGATCTGAAACACATCACAATTGAAACGATGGAGGCTGCAGCGCATTGTTAGCCCTATCGAATGCATCAACCACATCTTGATAAATGACCAAATTAAAAAAAAGCGATTGGCAAAGTGAGCTGTTGTGGGACGACAAGCGCTGGAACTGGAGTTCGAGCATCTGATGAAGCTCACCCTCGCTCAGCTCTCCAGTCTATTGTTCCGCGCTTG
>JBDTMS010000490.1:0-4055 GCA_039934195.1 Betaproteobacteria bacterium | reverse complement strand
GCACGGCCGAGCTGGTCGCGCAGGAGCTCGAGTTGCGGATCGACGATGACGATACGCACGTGCGGGCGCAGCTCATGGACAATCAGGGCGCCGACATCTTCGCGCCGGGCGGGCTGTTTCTGATCTGCACGTCGACGTATGGACAGGGCGACGTCCCGGACAACGCCCGGCAGCTCTACGATTCGCTGCAAACCCGGCGCCCCGATTTGTCGGCGGTCCGCTACGGCGTATTCGCGCTGGGCGATCGAACCTACGCAGATACGTTTTGCAACGGCGGGCTACGTTTCGATCGTCTCCTGTCCGAGCTCGGCGCATTGCGCATCGGCGATGTCGTATTGCATGATGCGAGCGCAGGCACGATGCCGGAGGAAGTCGCTGCAGAGTGGATCGACGGCTGGGTCGCGTTGTGCCGCGAGCACCTCGACGCTGCTGCGGCCTGCGCGCCGGCACAGTCGGAATAACATCGCGAAGATGCAGCGTCCGCGTCCGCAGATCCAACCAACGTAGAAATCAAACCATGCCGTCCGTGAGCCGCGCCGATCATTCCGTCAGTCCGCCGATCATCGACATCCCGCGCGATTACAACGCCGCATTCGATCTGATCGAGCGCAATCTGGCGGCCGGTCGTCGCGACAAAATCGCGTTCATCGATGACGACGGTCGCTACACTTTCGACGAGTTGGCCGAACGCGTGGACCGCGCTGCGGATGCGCTCACTCGCCTCGGGATAATGATGGAAAGCCGCGTCATGCTGTGCCATCTGGACAGCATCGATTTCGTCAGTGCATTTCTCGGTGCGATCAAAGCCGGCATCGTGCCGGTCGCGGCGAACACGCTGCTGACGACCGCCGACTATCGCTTCATGTTGGAAGACAGCCGCGTCTGTGCATTGATCGTTTCCGAAGCGCTGCTGCCAGCGTTCGCGCCGCTGCTGGTGGAGGCACGTCACGTGAAGCACGTGATCGTATCGGGTGACAACGCGCATGGCCACGCGCACCTGCAGTCGCTGATGGTGAATGCACAGGCGAAGTTTGCAACCGCACCGACAACGCGCGATGACGTCTGCTTCTGGTTGTACTCATCCGGCTCGACCGGCACCCCGAAAGGCGCGGTCCATATTCATTCGAGCTTGATTCAGACCGCTGAGCTGTATGCGCGACCGATCCTCGGCATACGTGAGGACGACGTCGTGTTTTCAGCGGCGAAATTGTTTTTCGCGTACGGGCTCGGCAATGCGCTAACGTTCCCGCTGGCAGTTGGTGCAACCGCGATCCTGATGGCGCAGCGTCCGACACCTGCGGCGGTGTTCAAGCGTTTGCAGGAACATCGTCCGACGATTTTCTACGGCGTGCCGACGTTATACGGTGCGTTGCTCGCAAGCCCGGAATTACCGCCCCGCGAATCGGTCGCGCTGCGCGTGTGTACGTCGGCGGGCGAAGCGCTGCCGGCGGAAATCGGTAAGCGCTGGTCGAAACATTTCGGCGTCGACGTGCTCGATGGCATCGGCTCGACCGAAATGCTGCACATCTTCATCTCGAATCGTCCCGGGGAGGTGCGCTACGGCAGCACGGGGCGTCCCGTGCCGGGTTATCGAATTCGGTTGATCGATGAAAACGGGAGCGACGCCGCACCCGAACAGCTCGGCGAACTGCAAATCAACGGTCCCACCAGCGCGACGCACTATTGGAATAAGCGCGAGAAAAGTCTCGCGACGTTCGTCGGTCCGTGGACCTGCGCAGGCGATAAGTACTCGGTCACCAGCGATGGTTACTATCTGTACGGCGGCCGATCGGATGACATGCTCAAGGTGAGCGGCATGTACGTATCGCCGTTCGAGATCGAAGCGGTGTTAATTACGCATCCGGACGTGCTGGAAGCCGCCGTCGTCGGCGCCGCTGATGAGAACGAGTTGGTTAAGCCGAAAGCTTATGTCGTCGCCAAACCTGGTGTGACAGCGAACGATGCGCTCGCACAAGCGTTGAAGCAGCATGTGAAGGATCGACTTGCCGTATACAAGTATCCGCGTTGGATCGAGTTCGTACCCGAGCTACCGAAAACAGCGACCGGCAAGGTACAGCGCTTCAAGCTGCGCACTAGCTGACCCGTCGCTTAAGTTCTGGCGGCTGCGTTTAAGCGCGTTCGCCGTGTACTTAGGCGCGAACGCTCTGATCGTCGGTGCGAACGCTGTGATCTTCTTCCTCACTCTCGCTGTGTATTTAGGCCCGTTCGCTGTGATCCTAGGCGCGCTCGCTGTGGACCTCGACTTTACGGTTCTCGCCCAGGCTGCCTGGATCGCCGCTGATCATCGCTCGCGCGAGCCCGACCAGGCGCATGACTTTGCTATGCGCAGCTTCCCAATACTCGGCGGCCTGCACATGCACACTTAGCACCGCAAGATCAGGGTCGGTCGCACCGCCCGGAAACCAGGGCTTCGCCATCGGCGTCCACAGCTCTTGCGCTTTGGCCGGATTGCGCTCGATGCGCGCGATGCCGGAAACCGACACGTATTCGCCCTCGTCCGGCTTCGCGTAGCCGACATTGACGCGCGGATTCTGCTGCATCTCGTGGACCTTCTCCGAGTCCCAGTTCACCAAGAACCAGAGCGTGCCGTCGAACTCCACTTGCAGCGTGGTGAGCGGTCTGCTGTTGAGCGAGCCATCCGAGCTTTGCGAAGTGAGCATCGCAAATTTGATGTCCTTGATGAGCTCACCGAGTTTCTTTAGATCCGCGGAATTCGAGGCAGCGGTTTCGGTCATGCGGTTCTCCGAGGATAATCGTTGAATGCGGCCAATCAACATAGACGTGCACTCGGGTATCCGCAATCAGCGAATGTCTGAATGCAGTGTGGGCGTTGTCCTACGACGTCATCTCATAGCCGCCGCCAGAACGACGGCTGACTGGCAAGTCGTTTAGCGTTGCTACAGGGAAAGCTGTAACCGAACGAACCCATCTCGACTCTCGATGCCTGTGTCTCACCTCTTCGCCAACGGCCATCATCTGGAATATCGCTGGGTGCATCCCGGCGGCGCCGCCGTCCGAAACGCCTCGCGCCCGACGCTCGTCTTCCTGCATGAAGGGCTGGGATCGACCGCGCTTTGGAAGAATTTCCCGGATCTGGTGGCCGATGCAACCGGTTGCTCGGCGCTGGTGTACTCGCGCTACGGCTATGGAAGATCCGATCCGCTAGGCGAGGCGCGCGATGTTCATTACATGCATCGAGAGGCGTTGGAAACGCTGCCATCGGTTCTGCGCGGGCTTGCCATCGACGCTCCGATTCTGATCGGCCACAGCGACGGTGCCTCGATCGCGCTGATCCACGCCGGGGCCGGAAAATGGGCCGTGCGCGGCGTCGTTGCGATGGCGCCGCACGTGTTTGTAGAAGACATCACGGTCGCGAGCATCGCGCAGGCGAAGGTGACGTTTCAGACGACTGATCTTGCCGTGAAGCTTGCGCGCTATCACGATGACGCCACGGGCACGTTCTCGGGCTGGAACGATATCTGGCTGCATCCGGATTTTCGCGCGTGGAATATCGAAGCCTATTTGCCGAGCATCGCAGTGCCGATTTTGCTAGTCCAGGGCGAGGACGATCAATACGGCACGCGGGCGCAGGTCGATGCGATCGCGCGGCAGGTAAGCGGTCCGAGCCAGGTGCTGATGCTGGCGTCGTGCGCACATTCCCCACATGTCGACCAACGCGAACGCACGGTGGGCGCGATCGCACAGTTCGTCGATACGCTCACGCCGCCACTGGGAAATTTATGAATACCTCGAGCCGCGCGTGACAGCTGCTCGCGTAACGCGGCAGTTCTGCATGATCGGGTACGGTTGCATCGACCGACTGCAACTACGTTGGCGCAAAAGCGAAAGCCTGCAGCGCATGCGATCGAGGGCCAGATGAAAATCAGCTCTCTTCCACGGTGGCCGCCGCTGCAGCTGCTTATCGGGCCGCTCAAACAAAGCCCGAGTCGTTTGCTGATCTCCGTGCTCGCCATCGCGCTCGGCGTTGCGTTGGGATTCGCCGTGCAGGCGATCAATCAAACGGCGGTTAACGA
>JBDTMS010000489.1:0-4060 GCA_039934195.1 Betaproteobacteria bacterium | reverse complement strand
TACTACCAGCACGTCCAAGCCTTCCGAGGCCGCATAGACCGCCGCTGCGAGTCCCGCAGGTCCGGCGCCGACCACGACAACGTCGTGAATCGTCGCGTCGTCGGACGTCGGATTCATCTGCAGCAGCTCGGCCACCTCATGAATCGTCGGATTCTTGAGGACACGCTGGCCGGGTCCGATGAATACCGGGATGTCGTCGATGCCGACCTGAAAGCGATCGAGCAACGCCTGCACATCCGGCTCGGTGTCGATATCGATGCTGGTGTACGGATACGAGTTGCGCGTGAGAAATTTGCCGAGCAACAGCGTGCCGGCTGAATGGCGCGAGCCGAGCAGCATGGCTTCGCTTTGTCGTATTGAGAGCAATCCCATGCGGCGCAGAATGAACGCGCGCATCATGATCTCGCTCAGCTCGGCGTCGGTCTGGATGACGTTGCGCAAGCTGTCGTCGTGGATCGCGAGCACGGCGCCGGCATCGCGGACGCGAATGCGCGAGAACCCGGCGACGCCGCGCAAAGTGCTCATCTCGCCCGCGAAATCGCCGGTGACGAGCGCGGTGAGAAATTGTTCGCCCTGCATTCCGGGCAGCACGACTTCCAGCGTCCCCGCCAGCACAACGATCAGGCTGCGATGACGCTGGCCCGGCTCGGCCAGCACATCGCCGGGCTGCGTCTCGATGCGCTTTCCATGCGGCTGCAGCCGTGCGATCTGTGCCGGCGTGAGCTTGGGGAACATCTGTTCCCGCCGCTTTTCGAGTAGCTCGTTCGTCATCTCTGGTCTCTTGTTTGAAGTGCTGCGCAGCGTCGGTGCACGCCGTGGCGTGGGTGTGCCGGGAACGATGCGCGAAAGCGAGCGCGCTTAACGCAGCTCCATAACGATCTCATCGACATAGCACCAGCTCCAGTCTTCGCCCGGCTCGAGCGAGGTGATGATCGGGTGTTGGGTCGCGTGAAAATGTTTGGTCGCGTGCTTGTTCTTCGAGTCGTCGCAGCAGCCGACCTGTCCGCAGGTGCGGCACAAGCGCAGGTGCACCCAGGTGTCGCTCATCTTCAAGCATTCCTCGCAGCCCTCGGAGTTGGGCGTATCGGTCTGCACGAACTTTAAGTGACTGCAGCGGCCGGGCATGGCGTCTCCGGAATTACTGTTTGCACGCACCTCATTTCTTCAGCGCTGCCTCGACGCCGTCGACCAGCGAATGCACGCCGAACGACACGTCGTGAATGACGCCGTTGATAAAGAACGCCGGCGTTGCGCGCACGCC
The DNA here is from genome assembly GCA_039934195.1 of Betaproteobacteria bacterium. Lineage (GTDB taxonomy): Bacteria > Pseudomonadota > Gammaproteobacteria > Burkholderiales > SHXO01 > SHXO01. The sequence goes on along the minus strand of JBDTMS010000489.1, from coordinate 2,799 downwards.
GCTATGGGTCGCGCCTTCCATGTGCTCGCGGACGCGCTGGAGATAGACCTCGTCGTCCATCTCGCCGGTGTAGCGGGCCATTTCGAGCTCCAGTTTTTCTGCGTAGCCGTGCAGTTGCGGCAGCTTCAGATGGTTCTGGTGCTCGAACAGCAGATCGTGCATCTGCCAGAACTTTCCCTGCCCGCCGGCCGCCTCGGACGCTTGCGCGGCGTGCATCGCGTAGGGATGCACGCCTTCGAGCGGGAAATGCCGGTACGCGTAGCGAACGCGATCGCCGAATCGCTCCAGCAGCAGCTTGACAACCGGGGCCGCCTGCTTGCAATTCGGACATTCGAAGTCGGCGTATTCGACGATCGTTACGTGTGCGTGCTTGGGGCCGCGCACGTGATCGATGTCGCTAATCGGCACCGTTAACTGAAGTTCCTGATCTTGGCTCATGAGACGTTCCGCGATAAGTTCGACAGTCCACATGCTACCTTCAACGCGGAACGCCTGCGTTTCAAGCGGCGGCGGTGGTCTTGGTCGAGCCTTGCGTCTCCGCTGCCTGGCGATCGCGATCGGAAGTATCCGTGACGGGATCGACGTGCGATTCGACGAACCAGAGCAGTTGGTCGATGCCGCGCGAGATCTCGGTGAACACATCCGCAGTGTCGGCGTCGCCGAGCGTCGTTGCGCGATCGATCGCATCGCGTGCCGATGCGCCGAACGCTGCAAGCGCCTCGCCGACCGCGTTGACGTGCGATTGCGTGTCGGCGATGCGCAGCGGATAAGGCGACAGAAACGACGATTTCGCCGCGGTCTGCACCGTACCCTCTGCCGCGCCGCCGATCGCGCCGGTGCGCTCGGCGATCAGATCCGCGTATTCGGCAACCGCGGTCACGGTACGATCGAACAACTCGTGGATCGCGATGAAGCCTGGACCGCGTACCGTCCAGTGCGCTTGCTTGACCTGGGCTTGCAGATCGATCGCCGCGGCCAGATGCTGATTGAGCAGAGCGACCGAGCCTGCGCGGATGCGTGCCGGTAATGACTTGCGAGTGCGATACATGAAGGTCTCCAGCGCCGCGTCAGCGGCGGGTTGAGTGACGATGCGGGGAGTCGACGTATTACTTTTGCGGGCAGACATCGGACATGCTGTAGGTGCCATGTGCAATCGACGGCGAGTCGATCTCCGCGCCGAAGCCGCATGGTGCGCCTAGACATGTGCGAGGCGATTGAATGGACTTGCTCAGCCTCGTGGATTCTTGCGCTTTTCCCGGGACTGCCTGATCACGCAGGGCGCTGTACCGACGGAAACCGAATCGCATTAGCACTCAAATCGCCCAACACCCAAATCGCTAGACCCGAATCGCCTAAGATCCGAATCACGTAAGACTAAGGTGCGGGCGCATCCCACACATCGTGGCGCTGGCGGCGCTCTAGCCGGTAGTTGGTGATCTCCAGGCGAATACCGTCCGGGTCGCACAGAAAGCACGCGAAATAGTCCGGCGCATACTCGGGGTAGGGCCCGGCGTCGCTGACGTCGATGCCTTTTGCAGCGATTAGCGTTGCCGCTGCTTTCACGTCATCGACGCTTTCGACGCGGAGACAAAAATGATGCAGGCCCGGCGCGCACGGCTCGTACGAGCGCTGCACGCGAACCGGCCGCAGCACGTAACCGAAGTGACGGTTGAAGTACTGGACGTGCGGATCGCCGCCCAGCTCGAACGAGTTCTTGCGAAAACCGAGTACGCTCATCACCACGTCGTAGAAGCGCTCGGACCGCGCCAGGTCCGAGACGCTGATGTAGATATGATCTATCCCGATCACGTCCGGCATGTCACTCCTTTCGCACTCAGCGAAGGCAGGCTTCAGAACACCAGCTTGCCGAGTATGACGCCGAACACGAGAATGACCAGGAAGATCGCGATCGCAACTAAGAACAAAACTTTGGCGACCGATCGCGCGTCCGCAGCCACCCCGGTGAAACCGAAGACCCCTGCGATCAGCGAGATGACGAAGAAGATGATCGCCCATTGATCATTACGATTCCTTATTGTGAGTTGCCGCCCGCAGTCGGCTGGCTGGTACATTCAATCACACTCCGCTCGCGATTGTCGGACGCTGCAGGCGTGTCGTCGGATTAAATCGCGTCGCCGCGTAAACTGACGCCGCTCGCTGCTGCCGAGGTGCCTGACGCATCTTCTGCGGCGGCACCGTACAAACAATTTTGCGCACGTTGCGCCGAGCCTGACATGCAAAATACAAATATCGACGACGCCGTGCAATTTGCGATCGATCACGAAACGTCATGGAGCCGCGACCCCGGCGAGGGCTGGGGCATCCATCATCAGGACCCGGCGCCGTGGAATCGGCTGCTCGGGCCGGTGCATTCGCGCGGGCCGGTATCGGGCACTATCGTCCTCGCTGGCGAAACGCTCACGTCATGGGGTGAACCGGAACGCACCGATCTCACGTTCAGTATTGCCAAGACTTATCTCGCGTTGCTTGCCGGGGTCGCCCACGATCGTGGCTTGCTGCCCGATGTAGATGAACCGGTCGGTGTACGCGCGCCCGGCATCGGCTTCGATTCGGGCCGCAACGCGCAAGTCACCTGGGCGCACTTGCTGCAGCAAACCAGCGAGTGGGAAGGGCAATGCTTCGGCGTGCCCGATCAAGTGGATCACTATCGCACCTTGCAGTTTCAAAGCGGCGGCGCGGCAGGGACGAAAGGCGACGCGCGTCCGCTGAAAGCACCCGGCGCATATTGGGAATACAACGACGTGCGCATCAATCAGCTGTCGCTCGCGCTGCTGCATT
>JBDTMS010000488.1:0-4065 GCA_039934195.1 Betaproteobacteria bacterium | reverse complement strand
AGTCCGGCTCGACGGCGCCGGTTCGGTTGAAAGTGGCTCGCCGGTAGTTGAAAGAAGCCCGCCGGTTCAGGTTAGTGTAGTCAGGTGCTCGCGTTCGTGCTGCGCCGGCGTCGCGGCGGAACCATAGCGCGTCACTACGTACTCCGCAACGATAGATTGAAACTCCTCCGCGATGCGGGCGCCTTTCAAGGTCACGGTCTTAGCGCCGTCCACGTAGACCGGCGCGACGGGATTCTCACCCGAGCCGGGCAGGCTGATACCGATGTTCGCCTGCTTGCTCTCGCCGGGGCCGTTGACGACGCACCCCATCACGGCAACGGTCATCGCCTCTACGCCGACGTACTGCTTACGCCACGCGGGCATCTGCTCGCGCAGCCAGCTCTGAATGCCGGATGCGAGCTCTTGGAAATAGGTGCTGGTGGTACGGCCGCAGCCCGGACACGCGATCACCATCGGCGTGAACGAGCGCAGGCCCATGGTCTGCAGGATCTCCTGCGCGACGATCACCTCGCGCGTGCGATCGCCCCCGGGCTCCGGGGTCAACGAGATCCGGATGGTGTCGCCGATGCCTTCCTGCAGAAGCACCGACAAGGCAGCGGTCGACGCCACAATGCCTTTGCTGCCCATGCCGGCTTCGGTGAGCCCGAGATGCAGCGGATAGTCGCATCGCCGAGACAGCTCGCGGTATACGGCGATCAAATCCTGCACACCGCTGACCTTGCACGACAGCACGATCCGATCGCCCGGCAAGCCCAGCGCCTCGGCATCGCGTGCGCTTTCCAGTGCGGAGGTAATGAGCGCTTCGCGCATCACGGCAGATGCCGGATGCGGAACGCTGCGCACCGCGTTCTCGTCCATCAGGCGCGCGAGCAGCGTCTGATCCAGGCTGCCCCAGTTGACGCCGATGCGCACCGGCTTGCCGTAGCGGCACGCCGCCTCGATCATCACACCGAATTGTTCGTCGCGACGCGCGCCGCGCCCGACGTTGCCCGGGTTGATCCGATACTTGTCGAGCGCCTGCGCGCAATCGGGAAATTGCGTCAGCAGCCGATGGCCGTTGAAATGAAAATCGCCGACGATGGGCACGTGCACCCCAGCCGTCAGCAACCGCTCTTTGATGTGCGCAACTTGTGCTGCCGCCTCGGGCGAATTTACGGTAATGCGTACCAGCTCCGAGCCCGCGGCCGCCAGCGCCGTGACCTGCTTCACGGTGGCGTCGGCATCGGCCGTGTCGGTGTTGGTCATCGACTGCACGACGATCGGTGCGCCGCCGCCTACTTGCACGGAGCCGATCCGGCTCGCGCGCGTTGCGCGACGAACCGGCTGCTCTAAATCGGAACCCATGGTTGTCACTCGAGCGTAATGCGCGCCACGTCCACGCGCGTATGCGGTTGCAGATCGACGTCCTTGTCGTGATAGATGAGCTTGACGTTCTGTGCGTTGCCGACCACGAGCGTGAACGGCGGCGTACCGCGCACCAGGCGCTCGCTGCCGGATGGATTCATGCGCGACAGAATCGTAGCCCCGGTGGCGTCGGTGACGCGCACCCAGGAATCGCCTTCGAACACCAGTTTCAGTTGCGCGGGGCCGACGCCCATCGTCAGGGATTTTGCCGTCGGCTCGACGACACCGGGCGCATCTGCGCTGGCACCGGCGCGTCGATTGTCCAAGGCGCGCGCGTCGGACTTGCCGGGCTCTGCGTTTGCCGCTTCGGACGATACCGGCGCGGTCGCATCGTTTCGAGTTGCATTCGTTCTCTCGGAAGGGCTTTTCAATTCAGCCGCCCGACGTTCGTGCGCGGGAGTCTTGCCCGCAGACGCAGCAGCGTCGGCTGCAGAAGCAGCCGGCTTCGCTGGGACCTTGCTCGCCGCGCTCGCCGGCGCTTGCGGCGCCGACTCTGTAGACGCTGGCGACCTGACGTCAGCAGGCGAAGCGGAATTTTCCTGCATTTTTGCAACCGGCCCGTCCGGCGCTTCTGCACCGCGTGACTGCGAGCCGGGCGCCGGCGACGGGCCCGTACTGCTATCGGCGGGAATCGTCGTCGATGGATGCGATCCCGGCGCCAGCGCGTCGTTTGCTGCTGTGGGCTCGTGGCTTTCGCGTGCTGCATTGGATGCCAGCAGTACCACCGCGATGATCACCAATGCGACCAGCACGCCGCTGACGAGAACGACACGCGGCCGCTCGGACGCACCGCTCGATGCGTAGGTCTGCTCAAAGCCGGTCGGCTCAGCTTCAGGCATGCTCATGGGATGGGTCGCCGCGGCGACCAGCGCATCTGGATCGAGATGCAGAAGCTTCGCGTAATTGCGCAAAAATCCGCGCACGAATACCGCGCCGGCGAAAATGCTGTAGTCGTCATGCTCCAGCGCTTCCACCTGACGCACTGAAATCTTTAGCTGCCGCGCGATATCGCCGAGGCTCAATCCTTGACTGCGCCTAGCTGCTGTCAAGCGCTGGCCGGCAGTCTCGACTGCCACTTCTTCCGCAGGCGGCTTAGCTTCAGAGCTCAATGATTTTGTGTCCGGCTCGTTCATTCGAAGCGACCTTCGGCAAAGGCTTTAGCCTCGGTCGAGGCTGGATAGCGACGGCGCAACTGCATGCCGTAGTTTGCGAACGCGGTACGGTCGACCAATTTGTGCGAGATCTTCGCGCCTAGCCACAGCGCATCCGGACCGGCGTTCTCCACCGCACTGAAATAGCGGCCGATGTACCGGTTGGCGCCGACGTAGTCGCTATGGGCGTAGTGCAGATCTGCCAGACCGTACAACGCCTGCGCCTGGCGCGGATTGATTGCGATCGACTTCAGCAGATAGGTTTCCGCAGTTTTATCGTCGCCGGCCTTGCGTGCGCATACGCCGGCATTCTTGTACGCGACGTCGGGCGTCGAGTAGAGAGGATTCTTCAATGCAGCCATCAATTGCTTGATACCTTCGGTTTCGCGCCCCCGCTGGCAGAGAAACAATCCGTAATTGTTCTTCGTCTCCGAGCTGTTCGGATTGAGCTTGAGCGACTGGCGAAAGCTCTGCTCTGCAGGCGCGTCCTGCTTGAGCTGCATGTAGACCAGACCGAGCGCGTCGTACGCCGGCGCGTAGGTGCGATCTGCATTGATTGCGGTTCTCAGCTCGTCGAGCGCGATTTCGAGCTGGCTATTCTGATAATAACTCACGCCCAGTTCCGTATGGATTTTAGCTCGCTCGAGGCCGGAGGTAGGCGTCTGCGGACGCTCGGCCGGTGGCGGCGTAATGGCCACCGGCGCGTTGCCGGACTTCTGCGAAGCGCAACCGGCAAGCGAGGCGATCAAGATGATGACGACAGCGCGGATCACAGCGTGGCTTCCCGGGCGCGCGTTCTCGGCGTGCGACGATCCTGTACTTGCCCGGCAAGTTGTCCGCAGGCGCCGTCGATATCCTCGCCACGCGTCTTGCGCACCGTCGCGATCAGGTCGGCGCTCATCAGCACCTGCTGGAACGCGCGGATCCGATCGGGTTCCGAGCGCTGATAGCCCGATTCAGGGAACGGATTGAACGGAATCAAGTTGAACTTGCACGGCACATCGCGTGTTAGCGCAACCAAATCGCGTGCATGCTGGAGCGAATCGTTCACGTCCTTCAGCATCACGTATTCGAACGTAACGAAATCGCGCGGAGCGCCGTCGCGCTTCCACTTCGCTTGCAGCTGGGCGGGCAGTAAGCTCTCGCCCACAGCACCGCCATCGGACGGCGATGCGTCCGCGTAGCGGCGGCAGGCGGCCATCAGATCTTTCAGCGGATACTTTCGGTTGATCGGGACCAGCACATCGCGCAGCGCATCGGTCGGTGCGTGCAGCGAAACCGCGAGCGCTACCGGACATTGCGCACGCAAACGATCGATGTTCGGCACGATGCCAGAGGTACTTACGGTGACGCGCCGGCGCGACAAGCCGTATGCGTGGTCGTCGACCATCACATAGAGCGCGGCGAGCAGATTTTCGAAATTGGTCAGCGGCTCGCCCATGCCCATCATCACCACATTGCTGATTACTCGCTCGGCGCCATCTGCATGAGTGTGTGCGCCGAGCGCCTG
>JBDTMS010000487.1:0-4066 GCA_039934195.1 Betaproteobacteria bacterium | reverse complement strand
CGGCGTTCACGCGCATGCGCAGGCGTTGCCCTCGATCGCCCCCCGCTCGACCGCTCACGGTTTCGATGTCTTCGGCGTGGATGTCGTCGGTGTCGATGTCTTCGATGTCGTCGGCGCTCTGTGGCATCAGCGCGGGAGCAACGCGCAATGATGGTCAAGAAATTCTATGCTGACTCCTCGCGCGAAGCGTTGCGCCTGGTGCGTGACGCGCTCGGGCCGAACGCGATGATCTTGTCGAATCGCAAGACCGCCGGCGGCGTTGAGGTCATGGCTGTATCTGAAGCAGAGGTCGAAAGCGTCACGCAGAGCGCTGCAATTCGCTCCGCGTCGCGTGCCACCGCGCCATCGCCGTTCGCGCCGCCGCGGTTCGAATCGGCGTCCCGCCTTGCGGCGACACCGCAGCTACGATCGTCGTCGCGTGGTGAGTCCGCGACGCGTGCCAGCGCAGCTGCGCCGCTGCCGCCCGTTGAGCAGGTGATCAAACCGGCCGTTGCGAGTCCCACACCGGCCGACGAGCCCAGTTACGCGCTCGTGCAGGAAGTGCGCATCCTGCGATCGATGCTCGAAGGCCAGCTCGCAGCGTTTGCATGGCAGGACCTGATGCGACGCGAGCCCGCCAAGATCGAAGTGCTTCGGCGCCTGCTTGCGATCGGATTCAGCTCCGGCTTCGCGCGTCGAAGTGTCGAGCCGATCGCGGGCGGTATCGATTCTTCCCGCGCGATGCGGCTGGTGAAATTGCGACTGCAGCAGCAGCTCGACATTGTCCCTGCGGAACGGACGCCGGTTGAGCTCGGCGGTGTATATGCGCTAGTGGGGCCGACCGGTGTCGGCAAAACCACCACGGTCGCGAAGATCGGCGCGGAATGTACGCTCAAGCATGGGCCGCAAAGCGTGGCGCTAGTCACCACCGACACATATCGAATCGGCGCAGTCGATCAGCTGCGCATCTACGGCAAGATTCTCGGCGCACCGGTATTCGCAATTCGCAACGAGGCGGATCTAGCGCACACGTTGACCGAGCTGCGCGCCCGCCATCTGGTGTTGATCGATACCGTCGGCATGAGTCAGCGCGATCAGCGTCTGACTGATCAGATCGCTTTGCTCGCCGGTGACGGCAAGCGAATCAAGCGGCTGCTGTTGTTGTCGGGCGTGTCGCAAGTGAGCGTGCTCGACGACGTCGTCAAAGCCTATCGCGGCGAGCAACTCGCCGGTTGCATTCTCACCAAGATGGATGAAACGTTGAGCCTGGGCGGCGTTCTCGAGATCCTGCTGCGCTACGAGCTGCCGCTGCATTACGTGACCAACGGCCAGCGCGTGCCGGAAGATTTGCATCGCCCCAATCCGCTCTATCTGGTCGAGCGTGCGTTCCGCGGCGGCGGCGAGGGCATGCAGCAGCCGCACAACGAATCGGACTATCCGCTCATGTATGCTGCGGGTGTGACGCCGGCAGCAACACTCGACACCGATCAGCGGCTCTAGCCGGAGATGTGATGAAGACGCCGCGGAATTCGATGGATGTCTTGACGCACCGCCAGGCGAGGGAAATCGAGCGCAGTGGAATTTCTACCGCAGTGGAATTTCTACCATGGGGCCACTCTTGTTTGCGCGCGCCTTGCGTCATTTCGTGCTTTCCAGTCTTGCCAAGCGTCATGGCTCTCGGGCGCCACGCTCACGCCGAACTGCCTCGCACATCGCCTCGTGACCATCCTGCGTTTTCGTAAGGTATGCGGGCTAGTCCGCCGGCGCATGCCATGAGCGACGTTCTGTTCGACCAGGCAGCTGGACTACGCAAGCTGCTCGCCCGCAATGCGTCGCGCACGATCGCGATCGCATCTGCGCAGACCCGCTCTGGTCGCTCCCTGATCACCGCGAACCTGGCGGTTGCGCTTGCGCGCCTCGGGCAACCGGTGCTGCTGCTCGATTGCGGCGCGGGTTGCGACAGCTCAGCCTGGTTGTTGAGCACCGAACCGGCCGCCGACCTGCTGGATGCGTGTACCGGCCGTTATGGCGGCGGTCTCGCGGCGGAGGGTTGCGCCGGCGTGCATGTCGTGCAGGCGCAAGCGGCATTTCAAGCGTTACCAAAGATGTCGCCGGTGCAAGCGCGGCGTCTCGCCGATCTGCTGTGTGAGCTGATCGCCACACCCGCCGTTGTCCTCATCGACGCGGCGATGGGCGATCTCGTATCGGCGGCGGCGGCGGACGAGCTGATCTTTCTGGTCAGTCCGGGCGACCGGGCGATGACCGAGAGCTACCGCTTTTTGAAGCGTCTGCATGTGCAATGCGGGCCGCGCCGCGTGCACGTCGTGGTCAATCGCGCACAATCGTCAGCCCACGCCGATAGGATTTTTGGTAACCTTTCATCCGCATCGCGGCGCTTCCTGAACCTGCCTCTCGAACGAATGGGCCATATTCCAGATGATGACCGCCTGGTGCGAGCCGCTCGCATGCGCCAACCCGTCGTGGAAGTATTTCCGCAATCGGATGCAGCGCTGGCTCTGCGTGACTGTGCGGATATCCTGATGGGCTTGGCTGACTCGGGCGCGGATGGCGTCGGCGAGTTTGCCGATCGACTGATGCAAACGGCCCGCCTCGTCGGCACGGGTCAATGAGGATTCAACCTGCGCACCTCTCTTCCCGCGGCAAAAGTGATCGATGACGGCGCACCGGCCGTAGCTCGCATGCTGGTTATCGCTTAGGACATCAGCGCAATGGCCGCCGGCACACCGCACATTCTCACTCCTGAACAAAGCAAGCTCGTACACCAGGTTGCTCCGCTGGTGAAAAGGATCGCCTATCACTTCATGGCGCGACTGCCCGCCAGTGTGCATGTGGACGATTTGATTCAAGCGGGGTTGCTCGGTTTGCTCGATGCGGCCAAAAATTTCGACGATACACAGGGCGCGCAGTTCGAGACCTACGCAATCCAGCGCATTCGCGGGTCGATGCTCGACGAATTGCGACAGGCGGACTGGCTGCCGCGCAACGTCCGCAAGAATCTGCGCCGAATCGAATCGACCATCACCTCGCTCGAGCAGAAGCTCGGCCGCGCACCGAAAGAGCAGGAGCTCGCCGATGCGCTCGGCGTGCCGCTCGACGAATACCAGACCATGCTGCTGGAATCGCGGGGACACCAGCTTTTGCATTACGAAGATTTTCAAGAATCCGAAGACAGCGATTTCTTCGACGTCTACGTCGCGGCCAATCAGACCGGCCCGCTCGAAGTACTCGAGGACCAGCATTTCCGAAAGCATTTGGTGCAAGCCATCAGTGCGCTGCCCGAGCGCGAGAAGATCGTGATGGGTTTGTACTACGAGCAGGAAATGAACTTGAAGGAAATCGGCCAGGTGCTCGGCGTCTCCGAATCGCGCGTGTGCCAGTTGCACGGTCAGGCGGTAGCGCGTCTGCGCGGCCGCCTCAAGGAATGGACGCGAAGAGTCTGATCGGCCGGCTCGAGTGATGCAATCTGCGCGAGTCATGCAATTATTGCCGGGCGGGCAATTATTGCCCGCCGTCACCTCATGCATCTATCCGGACCTCGAGCAAGAAGCTTAAGCGTTTCGCCGAGCGGGCCGGCAGCGCGTTAAGTTTTGAGCCTTCGGGTCGTTATGTTCGTGGCGGATTGCTCGCCGCGAAATCAACGCACCCACATGGACCGCCTTACCCCAATCGGCATCATTCTCGGACTCGCCGCCATTCTCGGCGGACAAGCCCTCGAGGGTGGCCACATGTCTTCGCTGCTTCAGGTCACCGCATTCGTGATCGTGTTCGGCGGGACTATGGGCGCCGTCATGCTGCAAAGTACGCCGGCTGTGTTCGTCAGCGGGCTGCGGTTGCTGAGCTGGGTGCTGCGTCCACCATCCGCCGATTTCCGCGGTTTGCTCACGCAAATTCTGCAGTGGAGCGCGGTCGCCCGCCGCGGCGGTCTGTTGTCGCTCGAACGAACGATCGATGATCTCCCCGATGCGTACACGCGCAAGGGTTTGCAGATGCTGGTCGACGGCGCCGATCCGCCCGTGATACGCGCGTCTCTCGAGCTCGATATCGACAGCTACGAAGATTTTCATCG
>JBDTMS010000486.1:0-4077 GCA_039934195.1 Betaproteobacteria bacterium | reverse complement strand
CCTGCGACAGCTTCTGCTGCAGGATGGTCGATGCGGCGTCGTACATGCGGCCTTGTCCGAACACGTCGGAGGTCAGCGCCAGAATCAGAATCGGCGCATCGGCCGGATTCACTTTGCGATAGTTGGGATTGCTCGGCAAGTTCGCCGGCAGTTGGCCGCGCGCGGCATTGATCGCCGCCTGCACGTCTCGCGCGGCGCCATCGATATTGCGACTGAGGGCGAACTGCAGGATCACACTGGTCGAGCCGAGCGTGCTGGTGGACGTCATCTCCGTTACGCCGGCGATGCGTCCCAGTTGCCGCTCTAGCGGCGTTGCAACCGCGGTCGCCATCGTTTCCGGGCTCGCGCCCGGCAGCGCCGCCGATACGCTGATCGTCGGAAAGTCGATCTGCGGCAGCGGCGACACCGGCAGCAGGCGAAATGCGATCACGCCCGCCAAAGCAATCGCGCCGGTCAGCAGCGTCGTGGTGACCGGTCGATTGATGAAGGGGGCGGAGATGTTCACGGTTGTTCCGGAACCGCGACCGGCGCTGGACGACGCCCTCTGACGCGCCGCGCCAAACGATCGAACGCGAGATAGATGACCGGCGTCGTGTACAACGTCAGCAGCTGGCTCACGATCAAGCCGCCGACGATGCTGATACCGAGCGGGCGGCGGAGCTCAGCGCCGACACCGGTGCTGACCGCCAGCGGCAGCGCGCCCAGCAGCGCCGCCAGAGAGGTCATGATGATCGGCCGGAAGCGCAACAACGCCGCTTGATAGATCGCTTCTTCCGGACGTTTGCCGCCTTTGCGTTCTGCTTCGAGCGCGAAGTCGATCATCATGATCGCATTCTTCATGACGATGCCGATCAGCAAAATAATGCCGATGAGCGCGATCACGCCGAGATCGGTGCGCGTGAGCATCAGGGCAAGCAGCGCGCCCATTCCGGCCGACGGCAAGGTGGACAGAATCGTAATCGGATGTATGTAGCTCTCGTACAGCACACCGAGCACGATGTACACGGTGATGATGGCGGCGAGAATCAGCAGGGGCTCATTGGCGAGCGATGCGCGAAACGCCTGCGCCGATCCCTGGAAATTGCCCTGCACGCTCGCCGGCAGATCGAGATCCTGCTTGATGCGCTCGATAGCTTTCACCGCGTCGCCGAGCGCTGCGCCGGGCGCCAGATTGAACGACAGCGTCACCACCGGGAACTGTCCCTGGTGATTGATCGCGAGCGGCGTCGACTTTTCCGAAACCGTGGAGAACGAGCTTAGCGGCACCTGGCCGCCGGTGGGCGGGCGCACGTAGATATCGGTCATCGTCTCGGGACCGCGTTGCAGCGCGGGCTTCACTTCGAGAATCACGCGATACTGATTGAGCTGCGTGAACATCGTCGATACCTGGCGCTGACCGAACGCGTCGTACAACGTGTCGACGATCAGCTGCGGCGTGATCCCGAGGCGCGACGCCGTGGTGCGATCGATGTTGATCGCGGCTTGCAAGCCCTCGTTCTGCTGATCGCTGGTTACATCGCGCAGCGCCGGTTCGCTGCGCAACCGGTCGACCATCTTGGTCGCGGCGACGGCAAGCTCTTGCGGATCGGCATCTTCCAGCGAATATTGATACTGCGTGCGGCTAATGCGGTCTTCGATGGTCAGATCTTGCACCGGCTGCATGTACAGGCTGATGCCATCGACTTGCGCGAGCTTCGGCTGCAAACGGCGGATCACGTCGAGCGCGCTGGCACCGTCGCGCTGCTTGAGCGGTTTGAGATTGATCTGAATGCGGCCGCTGTTCAACGTCGCGTTGGTGCCGTCGATACCGATGAACGACGACAGATTCTCGACTGCCGGATCTTGCAGCACCGCGCGCGCCAGGGCCTGCTGCCGCTGCGCCATCGCCGAGAACGAGATCCACTGCGGCCCTTCCGAGATCCCCATGATCACGCCGGTGTCCTGCACCGGGAAGAAGCCCTTCGGCGCGATCACGTACAAGAATCCGGTGACGCCGACCGTGATGACGGCGACGATCAAAGTCGCGCGCTGGCGTTCGAGCACCCAGCGCAGGCTGCGTCCGTAGTTGTCGATCAGCCGATCGATCCAGCGGCCGGTCACGCGATAAAACCGGCTTTGTTCGCGGTCCGGACGATGTTTGAGCAGGCGTGCGCACATGGTCGGCGTCAAGGTCAGCGACACCAGCGCCGAGATCAGAATCGTCACGCTCAACGTGATGGCAAATTCGCGAAACAGGCGGCCGACCACATCGCCCATGAACAGCAGCGGAATCAACACGGCGATCAGCGAGACGGTCAGCGACAAAATGGTGAAGCCGATCTGCTTCGAGCCTTTCAGCGCCGCCTCCATCGGATCGTCGCCTTCTTCGACGTAGCGCGCGATGTTCTCGATCATCACGATGGCATCGTCTACCACGAAGCCGGTCGCGATCGTCAGCGCCATCAACGACAAGTTGTCGACCGAAAAGCCGAGCAGATACATTGCGCCAAAGGTGCCGATCAACGACAGCGGCACCGCGACGCTCGGGATCGCCGTCGCAGCGAAGTTGCGCAGGAACAAAAAAATCACCAGCACGACCAGCGCGACCGAGAGCATCAACTCGAACTGCACGTCATGCACCGACGCGCGAATCGTCGTCGTGCGATCGGTGAGCACCGCAACTTGTACCGATCCGGGCAGCGCGCTCTGCAGTTGCGGCAGCAGGCGCTTGATGCGATCCACCACGTCGATTACGTTGGCGCCCGGCTGACGCTGGATGTTTAAAATCACCGCCGGCGTCTGATTCATCCAGGCGGCCTGCTTGACGTTCTCGGCGTCGTCGATCACGTCTGCAACGTCGGACAAATGCACCGGTGCGTTGTTGCGATAGGCGATGATCAGCGGCTTGTATTCGCGGCTCGACAGCAGTTGATCGTTGGCGCCGATGGTGAATGCACGCAGCGGTCCGTCGAAGCTGCCCTTGGCTTGATTCACGTTTGCCGCCGCAATCGCAGCGCGCACGTCTTCGAGTCCCAGATCGGCCGCGGCCAGCGCAGTCGGATTCACTTGCACGCGCACGGCCGGACGTTGACCGCCGCTGATGCTGACCAGACCGACGCCGGGAAGCTGCGAAATTTTCTGCGCGAGACGCGTGTCGGCCAAATCTTCGACGACGGGCAGCGGCAGCGTGTTGGACGTCAACGCCAACGTCAGCACCGGTGCGTCGGCCGGATTGACTTTGCTGTACACCGGCGGATTCGGCAGATCTTTCGGCAAAAACGTGGTCGCGGCGTTGATGGCCGCTTGTACCGATTGCTCGGCGTTGTCGAGTGCGAGGTCGAGACTGAACTGCAACGTGATGACCGAGCTGCCGCCCGAGCTCGACGATGTCATCTGATTCAAGCCGGGCATCTGGCCGAACTGACGTTCCAGCGGCGCCGTCACCGAAGAGGCCATGACATCCGGACTCGCGCCGGGATAGAACGTCATCACCTGAATGGTCGGGTAATCGACCTGCGGCAACGCCGACACCGGCAGCATCCGATACGACACGGCGCCGACCAGCAAAATCGCGATCATGAACAGCGTGGTCGCGACCGGCCGCAGAATGAACGGGCGGGACAAGTTCATGATGTGCTGCGCCGTTTGCCCGCGCCTGGCGCGGCGTCTTTCGTCTGAATTTCCACTTTGGCGCCGTCGCGCAATTTGTCGGCGCCGTCGACCACGACCATCTCGCCGGGCGTCAATCCGGTATCGACCGCTGCGTCATCGCCTTGCTGCGTGCCGATGGTTACCGGGCGCACGGTGACGGTGTGATCGTCTTTCACGACATACACGAAGCTGCCTTGCGTACCGCGCTGAAGTGCGATGGTCGGCACCAAGGTCGCGTCTTTCTTCACATCGAGCAGCAGGCGCGCATTCACGAATTGATTGGCGAACAGGAGGCCATCGCTGTTTTCGAACTTGGCTTTCAATCGCACCGTGCCGGTAGTGGGATCGATCTGATTGTCGACCGTCAGCAGCGTACCGGTTGCGAGCTTGATCTTCTGATCGCGGTTGTACGCCTCGACCTTCAGCGGCGCACCGCCATACAACTTG
>JBDTMS010000485.1:0-4096 GCA_039934195.1 Betaproteobacteria bacterium | reverse complement strand
CGCGCTCCACGGCGACCAGATGCCGTTCCACCAATAGGTCAAGGTCAGCGAGCCCGCGGTGCTCAACACTTCCATGCGCAGCTGCGACGCGTTGACCGTGTTCGGATTGACGAAGTCCCAGTTGCCCATCGTCTGCGAAACCAGACCGACGTTGTGCGCGAGGATGCTGTAAGTGGTGTCGCTGAAATGGCGCTTCTGCGCGCGAAAATCGCAAGTGGGCACCGGCGCAGATTCGCCCGGCAACGTTGCCGAGGGCATGATATGCAGGAAGCGATTGTCCTCGCCGGTGTGGATGAAACTGTCATCGCCGTGCTGCAGACCGTAGTTGTGTCCGGCTTCATGCGCACTGGTGCTGCCCACTGCATTTGCCCAGCGATCCAATGTCGAATTGCCGCCTTCGAGTGCCCCATGCGAAGGTCCGCAACCCGCCGGATAGCTGCCGCCCCAGACGCGCGCGTGATCGACCGGATGCGTGTCGTTCAAATCGATCTGGCTGGAATAGTTTTGCGCGACGCCGTAGCAGCCGCCGCTATCGGAACCCACCGCCACGATGTTGCGCCGTGGATCGAGCGTGCCGAAGCCATCCGGATTGGTGGTCGACTGGCGCACCTGCACGTTCATCTCGCAATAGTCGTCGTACACGACATCGAAAATGCGATTGCGCAGTTGCGCCGTAGTGCCGATACCGCTGTCGAGATCGTTTACGTCGAATGGTTGTGCCGGCGACACCGGCGTGCCGCACGATTGCGGATAATTGGGAAAGCTTGCATCGGCTGCGGTTGGAAAATACAAATACAGCTTGTTGGGAATGTTGTTCTCCCAGGCACCGCCGTAGCGATAACACTGCGGTGTGGCTTGCGCTGCGAAGCTCAGCAGCAGGCAGCCGAGCGTCGCCAGTGCAACGGCGAGCCGGCGATGAATATGCGGGTTCATGGTTCACTCCTCATGCGAGCACTGCGAGCGTTTGCTCGACAGCGCACAATTCATGGATCGGAAAAACGACGCGAGACGGATCGGAGAAATCCGCGCTACGGATTTGAACGACCTTGACGCATTGTCGTTTCGCGCCACCAATACCGACATATCCCCAAAGATAAAGCATCAATGCCAAACGAATACGCCGCGACGAATCGCCGCGCAAAATTGACGTTTGTTGGTTTAACGTTTGCGCGTACGACGGAAGTAGTACGGCGCGAGAAGAGAATTTCCCGGAGGGAGTGCGTTAGCGGGGCACGCGCATTAAGCGGAAACGGCGCGCAGCGCCGAATGACCTAGATCAGCTGCTAGCTTGGCTTCGCAGCGGAATCGTGCGTGCGTTTGCTGTCGACCGGCGCTTGCGTCCGGTCGAACATGCCGTAGTCGCGAATGACGCCGGCCACGCGCAAACGATAGTCGGCGAATACGCCGCCGCGACCTTTCGCTTGTGCGAAGCGGTGCTCGCCGAGATTGCGCCACGCCTGCACGGCTTCTTCATCACGGAAAAAAGACAGCGACAGAATCTTTCCCTCGGTCGTGAGACTCGCGAAGCGCTCGATCGAGATGAACCCATCGATCTTTTCCAGCGCAGGGCGAAGCTGTGCGGCGAGGTCGAGATACTCCTGCTTGCGGCCTTCTGCGGGCTGCACCTCGAAGATGACGGCGATCACGACGTGGCCCCCGCTCTGGCAGTGTTGGAATTTGCGTCCGGATCGTTTTTGTCGGCGCCGCGAATGTTGAGCGCTGCCAGGCTAACCTGCAGCGCGATCAGCGCGTATGCATGATCATGCAATCCCCAGATGATCCAGAGCACGTTGCTGAGCAGGAACACCCAGAAGCCGACACTGCGTTTGCGTTTGGAGAGCGACCCCACCAGCCACGCCGCGGTAACGGTAACCAGCATGGCTGGCCATTGCAGAAGATCGATGTGTTCCATATCCCGCTACCTTACACGAAGCCGCCGCGAACCCGGTCTCCGCGCTACAACCGCAGGCTGAATTCCGGGGTCCCAAACGCTTCGAGCGGCACATGCGCGGACTTGCGGTTACGCAAATGTCTGCGCACCTGGTCGACATCGTTGCCGACCTCTGCGATCGCCTCGCGCAATTCCTGCTCGCTGATCCCGATGGCCTGCGCCCACCAGCGGACCTCCCATATCCGCGCGACGTCGATTCGAAAACGTTCGCGGCCGGATCCCTGCATCAAGTCATATGCCATTCTTATTCTCGTTTTTCGGCCCACCTCCCCGGAGTGCACACGGCTTGGAGTGCGCGAGCGTTAAAAAGTTTTCGTTACATGCGAGGTGGGTAGCGGAGCGCGCGCGCCTACAACTTGCAGCATGCACAGGTGTAGGACAAACTCTCACGCTTTGCGCGGCGCGCGAGGAGATATCGAGATGGGCATCACTGGCACTACCCGCGTTTACGCGATCCTGGGCTATCCGCTCAGCACCGTGCGCTCGCCCGAGCACTTCAATGCCTTGTTCGCAGAGCGCGGGATCGATGCGGTGCTGATCCCGGCGGAAATCGAAGCGTCCGCTTTTGCGGCCGCGGTGGCTGGCTTCAAAAGCATGCGCAACTGTCACGGCTTGATCCTGACCATGCCGCACAAGCAGGCGATGCTCGCGCATCTCGATGAGCTGCGCGAGAACGGCTGCCTGGTCGGCGCGGTGAACGCGGTGCGTCGCATGGAAGATGGACGTTGGATCGGCGACATGTTCGATGGCCTTGGCTATCTGGGCGCGTTGCGCCGCCGCGCTGTCGATCCTGCAGGCAAGCGCGTGCACATGATGGGCGCCGGCGGCGTCGCGCGCGCGATGGCAATGGCGCTCGCAAAAGCCGGAATCGCATCGCTCAGCTTGCGCGATCTCGACCCGGCACGTGCTGCGGAGCTTGCACGCGCAGTGGCCAAGGCATTTCCTGGCGTGCCAACCGAGGCCGTGAGCGAAGACCGTTTCGATGTCGACATCCTGGCCAACGCGACGCCACTCGGCATTCGCGAAAGCGACGCGCTGCCGTGCGACGTGTCGCGCATCGCTGCCTCGACGGTCGTGACCGATGTTATTCCCAAGCCCGAGATCACGCCGCTCATCGCGGCCGCGCAAGCCCGCGGCTGTACTGTCGCGACCGTGCGCGACATGTTTCAGTCGCAGGTCGGTCAGGTCGCGCAATTTTTCGGTTGGCTCGAAACGACATGAGCCGGCACTCGCTGCACGCGCGCATCGATCGATGGCTCCCCCGCCGATATTGTTAGAATCCCTGCCGGCAGACAAAAAGCAAATTCCCGTCGATCCGACCGACCGCACAAGTTTGCGGCGGGGGAAGCGCCATCGCACGGCAATAACAGGGAGGCCCTATGAAGAAAATTCTGCTGACCGGCGCGGCCGGCGAAGTCGCGCAGCATCTGCGCCGTGAGTTGGCCGGCCGCTATCACTTGCGTCTGTCCGACCTAAAACCCATCACACCCGGGCCCAACGAAGAATTCGTCCAAGCCGACATCGCGGACTTCGACCAGGTCTTGCGTGCGGTAGATGGGATGGACGGGATCATTCATCTCGGCGGCTTTTCCGTCGAGGGCAACTGGGAACAGATTCACTCGGCCAACATCGTCGGCTGCTACAACGTGTTCGAGGCCGCGCGCGCCAAAGGCGCAAAACGTATCTTGTTTGCGACGTCCAATCACGCAGCGGGTTTTTACCGGCGCGATCAAAAGATCGATCACACCGCCATTCCGAAGCCGGACAGCCGCTACGGCGTGTCCAAAGCATTCGGCGAGGCGCTCGGCAGCCTGTACGCCGACAAGTACGGCCTCGAGGTTTTCTGCATGCGTATCGGCAACGTCAAGGATCGGCCGATGGATGTGCGCCGCCTGTCGATCTGGTTTTCGCCGCGCGATCTGGCACAACTGGTTGCGATCGGCCTCGAGCATCCCGACATCCATTACGAGATCGTCTACGGCGTGTCCGACAACGCGCGCTCGTGGTGGGACAACTCGAACGCCGAGCGGCTGGGTTATCGGCCGCAGGACAAGAGCGAGGATTACGCAGCTGAGCTGCTGGCGAAACATAAGCCGACCGATGCTCGCGCGGAAATCTATCAAGGCGGCGGCTTCGTCAACGCCG
>JBDTMS010000484.1:0-4096 GCA_039934195.1 Betaproteobacteria bacterium | reverse complement strand
CTGACCGCGCCGACGAGATGTCCGAGCAGACTCGATGCGATCGGCGCTTCGAACAACACCGGCACTTGCGTCGTTTCGATTTTTCGCGCACCGAGCCGTCGTACGCACCGCTCACCGGCGATGCGGCCGACCTGCGCAACGTCATCGAGATCTTCCGATGCGCGCGCGGTCGCATACCAATCGTCGCGCTGCATGTCATCGCCTTCGCCGGCGATCACCGAAACCATTACGGTATGGCGCGACGTCGGATAGCCCGCCAGAAAGCCGAGCGTGTTGCCGTAGAAAAAATGCGACTGCTGCGTCGATACCGATGCACCTTCGGTGTTGGTGATCCGACGGTCTACGCCAAGGGCAGAGGCTTCGCACGTGCGCGCCAGCTCGATCGCCTGCTCTACCGTCACATCCCAGGGATGAAACAGATCGAAATCGGCGATCTCGCGTGCGAGCAGCGCTTGATTAGCTAGACCAGCCGCATCGTCGATGGCCGTGAACCCGGCGATCGATATCGCGGCAGCGACGGTTTCTCGAATTGCTTTGGCGGAAAGGTCCGACGTGCTGGCATGACCACGCCGCTGACCGATGTAGACGGTCACGCCGACACCCTTGTCACGGTTATACTCGATGGTCTCGATTTCGCCACGGCGCACGGTTACGCTCTGGCCGAAACCTTCGCTGACCTCGGTTTCGGCCGCGCTCGCGCCGTTTTTCAGCGCTTGCTCGAGCACATCGCGGGCGACTTGGCGCAGTTGTTCGTCGGTATGAGAAAAGGCGGTCTTGGACACGGAGTCAGTCACTTGATGGAAATATTTTTCGACGTGCGGAAGCGGCGCGAAAACATCGCCTACGAAACACAACAACCATGATACCAGTGAAGCACCTTTCGCCAGATTCCAGCGATCCGGGCGAAGTCGACCTCGGCCCCAGCAAGACGCAGCGTAAGCGCGAAATGCTCGAGCTGCAGGATCTCGGTGAAGCGCTCACGCGAGTGTCGCTCGATCGGCTGGAAGAACTGTCGCTGCCCGAGCGCCTACTCGATGCGATAGTGCAAGCCAAGCGCATCACCAAATTCGGCGCCTTGCGCCGCCAGTTGCAATACGTCGGGCGCCTGATGCGCGATGTCGATGGCGACGCGATCGCAGCGCGTTTGGACGCATGGAACGGCGTATCGCGCGAAGCAACCTTCTATCTGCATTTGCTGGAACGCTGGCGCACGCGCTTGCTGGAAAGCGACGACGCCATGCTGGAATTGAGCCGCGATCATCCTGGTGCGCAGACGCAGCGTCTGCGTCAGCTGGTTCGCAACGCGCGCAAAGAACAGCAGGACAACAAGCCGCCGCGCAGCTATCGCGAGTTGTTTCAGGAGCTCCGGCAAATCATCCCCGACCCTTCACTGGCAGGCTAGACTCTCGATTTATGTCCGAACAGACTTTACTCATCGGCCTGGTCTCGATCAGCGATCGCGCGTCACAAGGCATCTATCGCGACGAGGGCATTCCTGCGCTCGAAGAATGGTTTGCGCGCGTTCTGACATCGCCCTTTCGTACCGTTAGCCAACTCATCCCGGACGAGCGCGGCGGTATCCAAGCGACATTGTGCGAGCTGGTCGACGCGCAGAAGTGCCATCTGGTGCTGACCACGGGTGGCACGGGTCCGGCGCCGCGCGACGTAACGCCGGAAGCCACACTCGCGGTAGGTGATCGCGAAATGCCCGGCTTCGGAGAGCAAATGCGGCAGATCAGCCTGCACTACGTGCCCACTGCAATTCTGTCGCGGCAAACGGCGGTCATTCGCGGCGGCGCGCTGATCATCAATCTCCCTGGGCAGCCGAAATCCATTCGCGAAACGCTCGAAGGTGTCCGTGACGCCGACGGCAACCAAACCGTTCATGGAATTTTTGCGGCGGTTCCGTATTGCATCGATCTGATCGGCGGCCCCTATATCGAGACCAACGAAGCACTGGTCAAGGCGTTCCGCCCGAAGTCAGCGATTCAGCCAAAGAGCACTTGAGTGGGTCTCACTATTGCACCTGCTTTACTCGGGTATTACACCGCGAAAAATTGGGCGCGATCCTTGCCTCATGCTGTTCGCTTCATCGTGTATGTCGCAGCCGCAATCTTCTGTTCACCGCTCTCACCGTTCAGCGCATGCCGACCGACCTGCTCCCTTCGATAGAAGTCGAAACCGCCCCGAATCCTTCGCATGCTGTCATCTGGCTGCATGGGCTCGGCGCAGATGGCAACGATTTCGTCCCGGTCGTCCGCGAGCTCGGGCTGACTGGACTTGCGATTCGTTTCATTTTCCCGCATGCACCCCTTCAGGCAGTAACCATCAATGGTGGCTATGTAATGCGCGCGTGGTACGACATCGGGTATGAGGATCTGTCGCTAAGAGAGGACGAGAAAGGTGTGCGCGAGTCCGAACAAACGATCGCGCAGATCATCGCAGGCGAAGGCGAACGCGGCATTTCACCGCAGCGCGTTATTCTCGCGGGATTCTCTCAGGGCGGCGCGATCGCTTTGCAGACTGGCTTGCGCTACCCGGAGCGTTTAGGAGGAATCCTGGCGCTGTCGACCTACTTGCCGCTGCCGGATAAGGTCGAAGCCGAGAGGCACGACAGCAATCGCGACATCCCGGTGTTCATGGCGCATGGAACTGAAGATCCGATCGTGCCGCTAAAGCTTGCGCAGGCATCGTGCACGCGCATACTGAGTCTCGGTTACGCGGTCGAATGGCACGAGTATTCCATGCCGCATGCAGTGTGTCCGGAAGAGATCTGGGCTGTCGGCGGGTGGTTCAGACGGATCGTGGAAGCCAGTCCCAAGTCCGCGCAATAGGCGGTATCGTGCGAGGCTGCAAACAACGTTTCCGTGCAAAACGTTCCTAAGAAAGCAACGAACCTTCCGCAGTCGCGGTGCAGCTACGGGCCCCGGTGCAGGACCCGAAATTTCGCCATGTCGAAATCTTGTCCGCCTTCTAGCAGCTGCTTCGGCACCAGCAGATAGTTGCGCTCGTAGGCCCGCATCTGAAATGTCTGGCGCGGCGAGAACGTTCCCATCCGCATTAACAGACTGAGCTCGCCGCTGCCGGTACTTTCTGCTGCACTGGACGGCAGCAGCACGGCGTCTTCGCCTTCATCGCTGCCGCCGATGCGCTGTCCGACCGGGAACAGCTTGACCCGCGCACCGCCTTTAGCTAGCGTCTGGATGCCCACGTAGCGGTGCTGATTTGCTGTGTTGGTTAGTCGCCGAACGATCCCTACGCCCCACGAATTACCGTCCTCGAGCCGCATGCCGAGTAGCGTTCCGACCATCAGCCAATCGCCGCGCGCCGGTGGAATCACCGCGCCATAGCCGCTGTCGCTTTCGTTCTCGACGGTCCAGGTTTCGATATTCTCGTCGAACGATAGATCGTTCGAGTCTCCGGAAATGGTGGAGACGATGTTGTCGAAGTCATGCACGATGTTTATACGAGCGAACGACTTGCGACGCTCCTCCGCACGCGCGGGCGGGATCGGCGACCAATAGCGCGCCAGATGACGCAACACCTCGACCGCAATCGTCGGCTCATAATTTCCGCCAAGATTCAGATCGGAGGGCACTGCGCCGCTCTCCGTGATCGTATCGATGATGCTTTGAGAAAGCTCGGCAGCCGGCCCCGGCCCGAAATAGCGCACCGTTGCCAGGTTGCTTACCCGCGCCATCAGCCTGGCGGGCGGGCGCGCGACGGCGAGATCCACGTGATAGTGACAACCCCGGGCTAGCTGCTTCTGCAGTATGAAGTGTTCGGAAAAATGCGAGACCACGCGTTCGGCGACCTCGAGCTTGCGCGGCAACAAGCTGTCCGTGGCGGACATGTACAACATCAGTGCCTTGCAGTATTCCTGCTGGACGCTGGACTCGCTGCTGGGGCCGGCATAGATCGGGCCGGTTTTCAGCGCGAATCCGTTTTGCTCGGCTTGGGCATATAGCGCCCCCAAGCGGCCCCAGAGCGTCGGGTCAACCGGGCCATAACGCATCAAACCCCATTTCAATTCCTGCGTCAGAGCGCGGACCGCTCGCGCGCTGATCATCGGCGCTTGCGGCCGCAGGCTGCTGGA
>JBDTMS010000483.1:0-4102 GCA_039934195.1 Betaproteobacteria bacterium | reverse complement strand
CACGCTCATCTCGGCTTTTTGCAGGATCGCGATGATGTTGATCCAAGCCTGCTCGGATTGCGCGGCGATGCCTTCAGGCAGCGTTCCATCGGGGCGCGCCAGCCCTGTAGATCCAGCGCGCGTTCGGCGCAAGTGAGATCGCCAAAGGCATGATTTGGAGTCCGAGTCACGGGGACACCGCGTTCACCGTGCCATTGTTCGATGAATTCATGCGCCGAATAATGGCTGGCGAAGACTGGAAAACATAGTCGGGCTCGATCAGAACGGACATTGCACTTCGCGAACGTAACAGCGAAAAACAAACGGCGGCTACGTTAGCGGCAGCCGCCGTTCAACGGTCCTAACTTTCTCGTCTAGTCTTCGCGCCGCTGATGCGGCCCCAACGCTGCACCGCCGGCAGCAACACTCACCGGCAGCACGATTGCATCGACGTCCTCGAGTCTGGGCAGATGAACCTTGCGCACCAGAACCGAATAAATGGTCGGGATCACGAACAGCGTCAGCATAGTACCGAGCAGCAAACCGCCCACGACCACCCAGCCGATCGCCTGGCGCGACTCCGCACCTGCACCGGTTGCCAACGCCAACGGCAACGCGCCGAGCACCATCGCCGCAGTGGTCATCAGGATCGGGCGCAGCCGCAAGGTCGACGCTTCGATGACGGCATCGAATTTCTCCATGCCTTTGATGCGAAGCTGGTTGGAGAACTCGACGATCAAAATGCCGTGCTTGGTGATCAGACCGATCAGCATGACCAGGCCGATCTTGCTGTACACGTTGAGCGCTCCGCCATGCCCGAACTTGTTGTTGATCCACATGGTCAGCAACGCCCCGGTGAACGCCAGCGGTACCGTAAACATGATCACGAGCGGGCCGACGAAGCTTTCGAACTGGGCCGACAACACGAGATAGACCACGAGCAGCGCCAAGATCAAGGTGAACACCAACTGGCCGCCGGCTTCGCTGAATTCCCGCGAGGCGCCGTCCAGATCGGTACGTGTGGTCGGCGGCAGCTCGGTTTTGACCAGCTTCTTCATGTAATCGAGCACCTCGGCCAGGCTGTGGCCTTGCGCAACATTGGCGTTGATTACCGCGGCCCTGAGCTTGTTGAAGTGGTTGAGCTCCTTCGGTCCGACGGTTTCGGACAGCGCCACCAGGTTGGACAACTGCACGAGATCGCCGCTGCTGCTGCGCACGTAAATCGCCGTGAGGTCGCTCGGCTGGCGCCGCTTCGCATCTTCCATCTCGACGACGACGTCGTACTGTTTGCCCTCGTGCTTGTAGCGCGTGACGTCCAAGCCGCCTAACAAGGTTTCCAGCGTGTGGCCGATGGCCTGCATGGATATACCGAGCGCTGCGGCTTTTTCGCGATCGATCTTGACCGCAAGTTGCGGCTTATTGAGCTTAAGGTCGGTATCGAGTCCCGTGATCGCCGGGAACGTGGCGAGCTTGGGCATCAGCTTGTTGACGTTTTGCTGCAGCTCCTCATAGCTGTTGCCGTAGATGACGAACTGCACCTGCTTATCCAGCAATCCCTGCCCGAGCGATGGCGGGTTGAGCGCAAACGACAGCGCGCCTGGCAGTGCCGCGAACAACTTCGGACCCAGATCTTTAGTGATCTGCTGCTGCGTACGCTTGCGGTCGTTCCACGGCTTGAGCACCGCAAAGGCCACGCCGAGATTCACCGGGTTCGGACGATCCAGACCGGGCGCAACCACCGCGAACATGGTTTCGATTTCGGGGATGTCTTTCGCCAGATCTTCCACCGCATGCATGTAGCTGTCGGTGTACTGCATCGTCGAGCCTTCCGGTGCGACGACAAATGCCAGAAAGATGCTGCGATCTTCGACCGGCGCCAACTCATCGGTGACCTTCAACTGGATGAACAGCCAGACCATGCAAGCCGCCACCACGACGAACATCACGCCGACCAGCGCGCGCGCATCGACCGTCCGCGAGCGGCCGCCGATCGGGAAATGAAACAGCGGTTTGCGCAACGTCGCGCGAAGCGCGCGGCGGTAGCCGTTGTTCATGCCTTCGAAGAACGGCTCGGTCTTGGTATAGAACTTACCGTGATGCCCGGTTTTGAACAGCTTCGAACACATCATCGGCGTCAACGTCAGCGCAACGAAACCGGAGACGATGACCGAGGTTGCGACGGTGAGCGCGAACTCGGTGAACAACTTGCCGGTGTTGCCGGTCATGAACGACAGCGGTGTGAATACGGCCGCCACCGTGACCGTCATTGCGATTACCGCAAAGCCGATTTCCCGACTGCCGACGATGGCAGCCTTGAACGGTTCCATGCCTTCTTCGATGTGACGGTGGATATTTTCCAGCATCACGATTGCATCGTCGACGACCAGGCCGATCGACAGCACCACACCGAGCAAGGTCAGCGTGTTGATCGAGAATCCCAGCATCTTCAAAAACGTGAAGTGGCCGATGATCGAAACCGGAATGGCGACCGCAGGAATGATGGTGGCGCGGACCTCGCGAAGGAAAAACAGAATAACGAGCACCACCAGAATCAGCGCTTCGATGATGGTGTTATAGACCGCTTCGATGGAGGCTTCGATAAACAACGAAGTGTCCACCGCAACCCACATCTTCAGCCCGGGCGGCAAGGTTGCCTGCAATCGCGGCAGCAGCGCCTTGACGTTCTGCGCGACTTCCAGCGTGTTAGCGGTCGACTGCTTGACCACGCCGAGGCCGAGCGCCTCGTTGCCGCCGACGCGCACGACTTTGCGCGCTTCGTACGGACCCGGCGCCGCGTATCCGACATCCTTCAGGCGCACGGGATATCCGCTCACCTGCTTGATGATCATGTCGTTGAATTCCTGCGGGGAGCGCACATCGGTGCGCGCCTGCACGGTGAATTCGCGCTGCGTGCTCTCGATGCGTCCGCCCGGCGAATCCAGATTTTGATTGTTCAATGCATCTTCGACGTCCTGCGCGGTGAGACCCTGCGCCGCGAGACGTTCGCGATCGAGCCAAACACGCATCGAATACTTGCGCTCGCCGCCGATGATGACGGCAGACACACCGGGCAGCGCCTTCAGCGGATCGGTGAGATAGCGATCGGCATAGTCGGTCATCTCCATCGGCGTTTGGCGATCGCTCGATATGGCTATCCAGATGATCGGTTGCGCATCGGCTTCGATTTTGGATACGACCGAATCGTCGGATGCCGCCGGCAAATTTTTGCGAATACGTGCGACGCGATCGCGCACATCCGCTGCTGCCGCATCGACGTCGCGATTGGAAATAAACGTGACGGTGATCTGACTCACTTCTTCCCGGCTCTGGGATTTGATGGTCTTGATCCCTTCGATGCCGGAGAGCGAATCTTCAAGCGGCTGCGTGATGGAACTTTCCATCACCTGCGAAGTAGCGCCCTTGTACACGGTGCGCACCGAGACAACGGGCGGATCGATGTTGGGATATTCGCGCACCGCCATGCGTGTGAAGGACAGATAGCCCATCAGCACGACGATCAAACTCATCACTGTGGCCAGTACCGGCCGCCGAATCGAGAGGTCCGACAATACCATCGCTGATCTCCTGGGGATTCGAGGCGGGTTACGCGTGTGGGATGGAAGCGGCGGCCGCCGCTTTCGGCGGGGTCGCCGGTGCGGCCGGTTGCATGGGCAGCACGATCACTGAGGCGCCATCCTTCAATTTCATCTGTCCGTCGGTGACGACGACGTCGTTGGCGGCTAGACCCTTCAACACTTCGACCTCGCCCGGACGGCGTATGCCGAGATCGACCTTGGTCAGCAGCGCCTTGCCGTCGACGACTTTATAGACGAACGCGTCACGCCCTTGCGGCCAGATCGCCTGCTCCGGTACGACGATGGCGTTGGGGCGGGTGTCGAGCAGCACGGTTACGCGAGCAAACATGCCTGGACGCAGCCGGCCTTGTGGATTCGGAATTTGTGCGCGCACGACGACCGTACGCGTACGCTCATCGATGGCAGGCTCGAACGCGTAGATCTTGCCGGGGAACAAGTCGAGCGGATAAGCGTCTACTTTTACGCTGAGCGCTTGGCCCAGCTTAACTTGCGACAAATACATCTCGGGTACGCGAAAGTCGAGCTTG
>JBDTMS010000482.1:0-4116 GCA_039934195.1 Betaproteobacteria bacterium | reverse complement strand
TGTTTCACGGCGATCGCGTGATGGCGCGCGAGAGCGGCGTCGATCGGCGCGGACGACGTGAGGGCACGATTGTCGAAGTCCTCGAGCGCGCGCACTCACGCGTGGTCGGGCGATTGATGGAAGAGCACGGCATCTGCTACCTGGTGCCCGAAGATCGACGCCTCAGTCAGGACATTTTGATTCCGCGCGAAGGGCTCGCCAACGCCGTGAGCGGGCAAGTCGTCGTGGCGGAAATCATCGAGCAACCGGACCGCAAGGTGAAGCCGGTCGGACGCATCGTCGAGGTGCTGGGAAATTACGCCGACGCTGGAATGGAAGTCGAAATTGCGCTGCGCAAGCACGATTTACCGCACGTGTTTTCGCCGGCGGTCGAAGAAATCGCAAAGCATTTGCCGAAAAGCGTCCGCAAGGCCGATTGGAAAGGGCGCGAAGATCTGACCGAGCTGCCGTTGGTGACGATCGACGGTGAGACGGCGAAGGATTTCGATGATGCCGTCTACTGCGAGCGTGATGGCCGCGGTTTCAAGCTGTGGGTTGCGATTGCCGATGTCGGCCATTACGTCAAGCATGGCGATGCGCTCGATCTCGAAGCGCGCGAGCGCGGCAACTCGGTTTATTTTCCCCGCCGCGTGATCCCGATGCTGCCGGAACAACTGTCCAACGGGTTGTGCTCGCTCAATCCCCAGGTCGAGCGTTTGGCGATGGTGTGCGAGATGAACATCGGCGTCAAAGGCGAGGTAAAAAACTCGCGCTTCTATTCCGCGGTTATTTTTTCACACGCGCGGCTGACTTACACCGCGGTGGCCGCGATCCTTGCCGACCCGAAAGGTCCGGAAGCGCGCGAGCACAAAGGGCTGGTACCGCATCTGCAGACGCTGCGCGATCTCTATACGACCCTGGCCGCCGCGCGCGAGCGCCGTGGCGCCATCGACTTCGAGACGATGGAGACGCGGATGGAGTTCGATGAGCAGGGCAAGATCACCGCGATCTCGCCGGTTCAGCGCAACGATGCGCATCGTCTGATCGAGGAATGCATGCTCGCCGCCAACGTGTGCGCGTCGCAATTTCTCAGCAGCCACGAGCATCCCGCGCTGTATCGGGTGCACGAAGGTCCGACGCCGGAAAAGCTAGAGTCGTTGCGGCAATTTCTAAGCGAATTCGGCTTGAGTCTCGGCGGGGGCGACGAGCCGCACGCGAAGGATTACGCGAAGCTTCTCACACAAATTCGCGGTCGGCCCGACTTTCAGCTGCTGCAGACCGTGTTGCTGCGCTCGTTGCGGCAGGCGGTCTACAGCCCGGACAACGCCGGCCATTTCGGCCTGGCGTACGACGCTTATGCGCATTTCACGTCGCCGATCCGGCGCTATCCCGATCTGCTCGTGCACCGGTCGATCAAGGCGGTGCTGGCCGGCCAGGAATACAAACCCGGCGACTGGGCGGCACTGGGACAGCACTGCTCGGACACGGAACGGCGTGCGGATGAGGCAACCCGCGATGTCGAAGCCTGGCTCAAGGCCTACTACATGCGCGATCGAGTCGGCGAGCGTTTCGCCGGCACGATCAGCGGTGTCGCTGCTTTCGGGGTGTTCGTCGCGCTCGACAAGGTGCACGTTGAAGGCATGGTCCACGTATCGGAGTTGGGCAGCGATTATTTTCATTACGATGCTGCGCGCCATGAGTTGCTCGGCGAACGCACGCACCAGCGGTTCCGCTTGGGTGATCGGATTCAGGTCACGCTGGTACGCGCGGATCTGGAAACCACACGACTGGATTTCGTGTTGTCCGACCAGCCTGCGAAATAGCCGGTATGGCACGCGATACGCAACTGATCTTCGGTTTTCACGCCGTGTCCGCGCGGCTGCGCCAGCATCCCGATACGGTGCTCGAGGTGTTCTCGCTCGCCGCGCGGCACGATCCACGTTTGCGTGATTTGCTGGCGTTAGCGCAGAGCCACGATGTGCGCGTCGTCCCGGTCGACGCGCAGCGTCTGCAGGGTCTGGCCGGGCACGGCAAGCATCAAGGCGTGGTGGCTCGAGTCGAGGCGGCGCCGACGGCGGTCTCGCTGGACGACATCGTCGCCGAGCGCGGCGCTCAGACGTTGCTGCTGCTGCTCGATGGCGTCACCGATCCGCACAACCTCGGCGCCTGCATCCGGGCAGCCGATGCACTCGGCGCGCATGCGGTGGTCGCTCCGAAAGACCGCTCAGCCGGATTGACCGCCGTGGTGGCCAAGGTCGCGAGCGGCGCTCTTGAAAGTACGCCGTTTATCTCGATTACCAACCTGGCGCGAACGATCGAAGAACTGCAAGAGCAAGGCGTGCAGGTGATCGGTGCCGACGAAGGCGCTGACGAAACGTTATTCGGCGCCAAGTTGGAAGGCCCGGTGGCGTGGGTGCTGGGGGCGGAAGGTGCCGGCTTGCGCCGGCTGACACGGGAGCGCTGCGATCGCCTGGTCAGCATTCCCATGCTCGGTCACGTCGAGAGCTTGAACGTGTCGGTGGCCGCTGGCCTCTGTCTTTACGAGACCAGCCGGCAGCGCCAGCTCACACCGGCTTGAGCCGAGCCGCATGTCCCTGATATAATTTTAGGTTACCCAGGCTTCCCGCGGCCTGGGGCTAGCTCGCTTTCGCTTTATACACTTTCTGGGAATCTCAAAGATTCCTGGGAGTTCTCAAAGCGGACTTGCTGGGAATCTCAAAGCGGAAACTTCGCACATCTGCGTACGTTAAGGTGCTCCACCTGGCAAGTCCAGAACCTGGGGGCAAGTCCAGAACCTGGGGGCAAGTCCAGGACCTGGCAAGTTTCAGGGGAGTTCAGCGCGCGGATGGAGGCACAACCTTAACCTCAAAGGATCTTCATGGCTGTAACGATGCGTGAAATGCTGGAAGCGGGAGTCCATTTCGGACATCAGACCCGTTATTGGAATCCGAAGATGGAACCCTTCATCTTCGGTCATCGCAACAAGATTCATATCGTCAACCTCGAGCGCACACTCGAGATGTACAACTTAGCTGTATCGTTCGTCAAGCGGCTGGCCGCCAATAAGGGCACCATTCTTTTCGTAGGGACCAAACGCCAGGCACGCGAAATCGTGCGCGAAGAGGCCACGCGTTGCGGCGCGCCCTATGTCGATTATCGCTGGCTCGGCGGCATGCTGACCAACTACAAGACGGTCAAGCAATCCATCAAGCGGCTGAAGGACATGGACCAGATGGTGATCGACGGCTCGATCGAGCGTCTGGTGAAGAAAGAAGCGTTGCGTTATCAGCGCGAGCTCGCCAAGCTCGAGCGCAGCTTGGGCGGCATCAAAGACATGAACGGCCTGCCCGACGCGCTGTTCATCATCGACGTCGGCTATCAGAAGGGTGCCGTGCAGGAAGCCAACAAGCTCGGTATTCCAATCGTGGCCGTTGTCGATAGCAATCATTCGCCCGAAGGTATCGCATATGTGATCCCGGGCAACGACGATTCCAGCCGCGCCATTCGTCTGTACGCACGCGGCATGGCGGACGCGATTCTGGACGGCCGTTCGCAGGTCATAACGGAAATCGTGACCGACGAATTCGTCGAAGTCGACGGCAGCGAAGCAGCCGCCACACAGTGAGTCGGCCTCGTACCGAATCGAAGGGGGCTAGAGGCCCCCTTTTTTTGGAGCATGCGAATCGGGCGTGACGGGCGAACTGCACGGTTGCTGCCGGCGGGCGCGAATCGGCAGGCGCTGCAACTCAATAGATATCTACTTGGCCAGTCGTGTGTCGCACGGCTGCGGTAACGAGGAGTCGAACATGGCGGAAATCACGGCAAGCATGGTGAAGGAACTGCGCGAGAAGACCGACGCGCCGATGATGGAGTGCAAGAAAGCGCTAACCGAAGCCGACGGCGATCCGGCAAAAGCCGAAGAGCTGTTGCGCGTACGACTCGGCAATAAGGCGAGTAAAGCGGCCGGACGCGTTGCCGCCGAAGGCGTGGTTGCGATCTTCATTGCACCAGCTGGCAAGTTAGGCGCGATGGTGGAAGTCAATTCGGAAACCGACTTCGTAGCGAAGAACGACGACTTCCTTGCGTTGTCGCGCAATCTTGCCGAGCTGATCGCGAAGAGCAATCCTGCAACGGTGG
>JBDTMS010000481.1:0-4122 GCA_039934195.1 Betaproteobacteria bacterium | reverse complement strand
CGCCGATCACGATCGGCAAGGTGACCTTGCAAGCGGGCAACATCAACTTCACCGATTTGTTCATCAGACCGAATTACTCGGCGAATCTGACCGAGATCGGCGGGGCGATAACCGGGCTGTCCTCGCAGCTCGATACGACGGCGGATGTCGACGTGCGCGGCCGGTTTGCGAAAACCGCGCCGGTTTCGATCAAAGGCAAGGTCAATCCGCTGATCAAGAATCTGTTCCTGGATCTGACCGCAGACGTGCAAGACATCGAGCTCGGGCCGCTCACACCGTATTCGGCGAAGTACGTCGGCTACGCGATCGAGAAGGGCAAGATGACGTTCAACGTGCACTACAATGTTGTTAATCGCGAGCTGACTGCGCAGAACAAGCTGGTGCTCAATCAACTCACATTCGGCGACAAGGTCGAGAGTCCGACGGCGACCAAGCTGCCGGTGCTGCTCGCCGTTTCGCTGCTGAAAGATCGCAATGGCGTTATCGACGTCAATCTGCCGATTCGCGGATCGCTGGACGATCCGCAATTCAGCGTCGGCGGCATCATCATCAAGATCATCTTCAACCTGATCGAGAAAGCCGTCACCGCGCCGTTTGCCCTGATCGGTTCATTGTTCGGCGGCTCAGGCGAAGAGCTGTCGTTCATCGACTTTCCTGCGGGCCGCGCAACACTGATCGACACCTCGGAAGAAAAGCTGACCACGCTGCGCAAGGCGCTGACCGAACGCCCGGGACTCAAGCTGGATATCACCGGCCACGCCGATCCTCAAACGGACCGCGAGGGTATGCGCAAATTTCGTCTCGATCAGCAGGTCAAGGCGCAAAAACTGAAGGAGCTGGTCAAAAGCGGATCTTCAGTTGCATCGCTCGAGGACGTGACGATCGAGCCGGCGCAGTACGAAAAGTACTTGAAGCGCGCCTATCAAGACGCGAAGTTTCCGAAGCCGCGCAACGCCATTGGGCTCGCCAAAGATTTGCCGAAAGACGAAATGGAAAGACTCATGCTCACCAACCTAACGGTTAGCGACGACGATCTGATCGAGCTCGCGAACAAGCGCACCCAGGCCGCGAAGGATTTCATCACGCGCGACAATCAAGTCGCCGTGGATCGCGTGTTTCTGCTCGCGCCCAAGCTGCAACCCGGAAAAGGCGACGGCAAGGGCAAGGCACTCGCCAGCCGTGTCGACTTCAACCTTAAATAAGGCCGCCTGTAATGAGACAGCTCGTGTTTGCGATGACGATCTGCGCGATGCTCGGCGCGTATGCGGCCGACAGCGAATCGCCACCCGCCCCGGAAAAAGAAAACGCAGTCAAGCGCGCCGGCCGCCAGATCGGCAACGATGCGAAAACCGCGGCCAAGGAAGCCGGCAGCGCGTTCAAAAAACTCGGTAAAGACATTGCGCACGGCACGGCCAAAGCCGCGAAGGACGTCGGTCACGGCATGAAGGAGAGTGCCGCCAAGACCGGCAAAGCAGCCAAAGATGTCGTGAAGTGACCACGCGGTCGGCATCTCCATCGGTCTGCCATCGACCATTTGGTATATGCGGATTGGGATAGAGGTCAGCGGGGCGACAGACGCTCACCCGCCTACTTGCTAGCAGCCATAAAATCGGCGATTCTCCTCTAGCGACATCGGCATACGTGGCGAATGCATGTGTGCGCGGGTGCGCCGCGGCTATATCTTTCGACGAGTTCATGGCGTAGCACTCGCGGCGTAGCCTGCAGCACAGATCACGTAGCTACCGGACCCTCAACGATGCGCGTGTTACTCCACTGGACGAATGCACCGATGTACTCATACCCTGGGTACTCATACCCTGGGTATGGCTGCCCTCGGTACAGATGCCCTGGGTACAGATGCCACGGAAGCCGTTGTCCAGGGTACCGTCCTCGACACGGACGGCGTGCCGCATGTCCGCAATCCTGTCGCTCTGTGCCGACGAACGATCTCCAGAAGTGCATTTGCTCGCACGCTCCCGTCGCTGCGCATATCGATCGCAGCAAAACGCCCGGTAAATCGCCAGCAATCGGCTGTGCAAGGCCATCGTCCATGCCGCTGCATGTGCAGCGGGCCCCAGGTCAACCAGTCCCTCACTGAGATGTCCCCTCGATATGACTAGATCCGACGCTGCACCCGAAGTCGACACCGATATCCGGCCTGAAAGCCGTGCCCCCACGCTTGGCGCCCTTCTTTCCAACCTGAACGCGGGGGTCGGCGCGTCCAGCCCGGCGGGCATGACGAGCGAAAAGAAACGGCGCAAGATGGCATCTCCCCTTGAAACGGTAGTGCCGATGCGGGTTGTACTGATTGTCCGTCCGGGACTGTTCGCGGACGCATTTGCAGAATCGCTGTTGAAACTCGGAGCGGACGCCGAGGTGTCCCGCTGCGAACCGGACGGCATTGCACAGTGCGACACCGGCGGCGCAGCGCTGATCGTCATCGACGTGGACGCGGCACCAGGCGGTGCGGCGTTGGTCGAGGCGAGCAGCAAGCGTTTTCCCGGCGTGCCAATGGTTGCGCTCGCCGAGGTGCTCGATGAAACCTCGATCGCAACCATGATGAAAGCCGGTGCCCGGGCTTACCTGCCGAAGAGCTACAGCGTCGCGCAGGCGCTCGGGGTCATGCAAGTGGCGCTGAACCGTGCAGCGGAACTGCCGGCTCCAGAGGCCGCGGCGAGCAAGGCACAACGCAATGGCACCGCGGGTCGGCAGGGCTGCCAGCATGGGAACAATAGCCATCGTTACGGACTCACCGACCGCGAGTTGGAAGTCTTGACGCGAGCGGGCGAAGGGCTGGCCAATCTGCAGATCGCCAAGCGCCTCGGCATCACCGAAGGTACCGTCAAGATTCACCTGAGCAACTGCTACGACAAGCTCGGCGTACAAAGTCGAGTGCAGGCGATTCGCATCGTCGAGCGGCTCGATGCTTTTCAGAAAATCGAAGTTACCCAGGCCGAAGAAGGTTTGTCGCTGCGCGATTGGCTGCTCCCGCATATGACCGACGAGCTTCACTCGCAAGGCGACGTGCTGTTTCGTAAAGGCGATCCTTCGCGCGCGCTGTACTTCTTGCAGAAGGGCCGCGTACTGCTGCCCGAGATCGGCATCAAGATGGGCGAAGGTCAGTTGTTCGGCGAGATCGGCATCTTCTCGCCGCAGCAAACGCGGACGTGCAGCGCGACGTGCGAAACCGAATGCCGGCTGTTTTGCCTCACGACAGATCGGGCGAAGCGACTGTACTTCGAGAATCCCAAGTTCGCTTATCACGTGATGCAGCTCATCGCGCAGCGCTTGTCGGAAGATAAGAACCGCGCAAACTGAACATGCGGGCCGGGGCCTGACGGCCTCGCCCGCGGATCGGCATTATGAGACTGCGACGCAGTCGCGCAAACGCTCCTCAGATCGCGCCGGGTAACACCAACCTCAGAGCGCGTCTGCCGCCTGTCTGGATACACGGTCTCATCGTCGGCGCCGCGCTTGCTCTATTCGGTTGTCTGCTGGCACTTCCCTCGGCTTTCTGGCCGTTGCAGGAGAAGGCCGATCTCGCGATATTGTTTTCTCTGCGGCCGGCAATTAAACCGCCGGATGACATCGTACTGGTCACGATCGATCCCCAGTCCGCGCAGCGATTGTCCCTGCCGCGCAATTCGCTAACCAGCGGCAGCTGCGCCGGTCTCCACGTCGGCGATGTGCCTGCATCGCACGAACGGCTGCCCCCGCCGCACCTGGTGATGCGCTGGCCGCGCTGCGTTCACGCGCTGGCGGTCGATGCGCTGGCAGCGGCAGGCGCCAGCGTCATCGCGCTGGATATTTCTTTCCGCCCGCTCAATCCCGATGCACCGGACAAATGTAGTGCCCCGGAGCGACCGAACAACGAATTGCTGGCGCATGCGATCAGCGCGGCCGGCAATGTGATCATCGCCCAATGGATGGATCCGATTCGTTCGGGACCGGTCGCAACGGCGGGTGGCGCTGTCGCTGACTCGATGCATCGCCCGGCGCAGATCGATCCGCTGATCGAGTCCTCGGCCCTGGGCGCTGCTCCGCTGCGTCTCATCTACGGCATGTCCGGCCGCGTCAACGGCTTCGCCTTGTTCAGCGAAGAAGAAACGCCGATCTCCAGCA
>JBDTMS010000480.1:0-4125 GCA_039934195.1 Betaproteobacteria bacterium | reverse complement strand
AATGACAAGCAGCTTATCGCTCGGCACTTGATACTCACTTAATTTCATCGTTCCAGCAACCGAGGGAAAGACGTCACGGACGCTGTCACTAAAGTGTACCGCTGTGCGTGGATATGCCTCGGTTGTTCTAAGTGGCGCGGCGCTGTTGATTTGAACTGGGTTGGTGACGGTAACCGGTACCGGCGTGTGCGAGATAACTGCCGGCGGATTGGCGGCGTAAGCGGATACAGCAAGCGTTCCAATGACAACTGCAAGCAAGGCTCTCAGTTTGGGCTGCGTCATAAGTCCCCCCGGTGATTTTCCCTAGCCGTAATTGGCCAGGCGCCGCCATTGTGGCCTTTATCCCCCAGCGCCACACCGCGCGAAAGATCAGACCGCCTGAGCAATTGCCCAAGTGTTTTCTACACGTTGAGCTGATCGCGCAGCCGTTCAATCAATGCGATGAGCAATGGTACGAAAACACTTGCCGCGGCGGCAATCGCTGCGATCATTGTCCAGAAGGCGGAGCGACGCGCTGCATCGATGGCCTGCTTGGTCTCAGCAGCGCGTCGCGCTTCAAGCGCTTCCCTGCGTTCATCTTCTTTTTGCTCAATCCAAACCCACGCGCTTTTCTTGAAGTCTGCAGGACTAATACCGTACTTTCGCGCAATATCGAACGCTTCTTCGTCGTGTTTAAGCATTGACTTCACCATCGACACGCCGAAGCCTTCTAATAGCTCGATTAGTCCTTTTTCCTTTTCTTCAGTCAGCATCTATCCGCCTTCCTTGCCAGTGCCGGCTCCTTACTTGCCTCGCGCGGCCTGCGGTTTCTGGTAGCGCTCGAATTTGCTCTGAGGCGCAAGCTCGGTGGCAGTTTGCCCGATATTGGTGGCGTCGCCGTGGGCAGCGCGATGGAACAACACGACCGGACAAACGGTGAAGCCCATCGCTTGCACCGCCTCGAGCGTATCGCTATGGCGTCGACCTTGAACCGGCGCGGCGCTCACGACGACTCGCGCCGGCGGATTGCCGGCGAGTTTCAGCACGTCGCCGATTGCGGCGAGCGTCTCGATATCGAAGATTGTGGCCGGATCGGAACGATAACGAGGTCAGCGGCGCGCGCAGCTGCAATGCTCGCCTCGGCCGACTTCGCAGGCGTGTCGATAATCGCGAGATCAGCGCCTTGCTTCGTGGCGCCGTCGATGACCTGCTTTAAGCGCGCGACCTGGCACGACACAACCGCAGGCTGTTCACTACCGCGCCGGTCTTGCCAGTTGGTCGCGGAGGTCTGCGGATCTAGATAGATCAACGCAACTGCCTTGCCCGCCTGCACCGCCGCGACCGCTGGTCTTGCCGCTGCCGCCTTTCTGTCCGACGATGGCTAGGATCTGCTTCCGGTGTGCCTTAACCGATAGGAGAGGACCATGCTTACGTGACATTGGCGAGATCCTCTTTTCTGCGAGTCTAATTGCTAATTGAAACTACACTGACTCTTGCATTCTTTCTGTGCCGATGCACTGCAGGCGGTGAGTTGCGTGGCGCAGTTTTGCAAACAAACTGCAGGACGGTGATCAGCGTCACACCTCAAAGAGCAATTGTGGTGCCTTTCCGTACAGCTTTTACTGTGTGATGGTGCGCGGTTTACGCGGCGGGATCGCGGTTGGTGACGGATGCAACCATAGGCCGCCGCCGGTTTGTGGGAAGCTGAGCTTGATGCGGGACACCTGCTTGACCGCCAAAATCGCAGGCCGCGCCTTGCGTGCGAATTCCAACACGCTGGCATAGTCAGCTCCCATTTGCTGCATCAGGGAGCGCTGAAATCTCGAGACTTTGATGTCCCTCATACTAAGAGCTTCTAAGGCGTACACGCTGGTGAGGAACTTGTATGCGCGCATAGGAGGCAGCTTCCAAAAGCGCAACAGTACCACCGGCTCCGGGCGTTGCTCTCAGGATCCCGCTTTACCTTTCAGAACTGGGAGGTAACCAGGGAGGTAAAACAAGACTCTCCCGGGAAGAAGATCGCTCCGTTTGTCTATAGAGTCGGCTGCCCGGTTCGATTCCGACCCCCGCCTCCATCAGAGCATTCGCAAATGGTCCACGCTTGGTGAGCCATGTTCCGAGTTGTCGCGGTTAGGCCGCGTTTGAAACATCGGTAGCCGAAAGCGCAGGGCTGGGGACGAGAGCCAGCCGCTTGCGCGTGGTGGACTTTTTTGCAGGCGGGGCGAACTTCAACGCCCAGGACTTGCGCACGCTCACTTGCAATTGGCGTGTTCCGAGCACCATAAAACGGAAATTGATGTCACGTAGGTCAGCTATCAAACGCCGTGCCTCCCTGAGTGTCACCGGTTTCTCGTCATCGAACAAGCGAGCGCGGATTTCCTTCCATTGTTGCTGCATCTCGCGTACTTCGGCTTGCTCATCAGGCTCCTTGAACAGGCGGACTACCGATTCGGTATCCATCTCCGGTGCACCGCGCGAATCTGCATCGCACTCGATTATCTCGATCGCCGCTCGCATCTGCGCTATGAGATCCAGGCCAGTTGGTTGCGAGGGTGCAATCGACCTCGCAACCCGCAGAGCATCTTGAAACCGCTCGATCACTTCATAGCGAAAGCGCAGGCCAAGCCGCAAAAGAGTGGCAAGCACGCCAAATTAATTCGGCACGTCGGCGAGCGGAGGTACTACGGTCTTGACGAAGTGGATATGGAATCGCCTCGAACCGTTCGGCATCATGTCCATGCGCGCCAGCTCCGGCTGGTAGCTGCCGAGGTTGGTGTGGAAGATCGCCTGCATGGGGGTGAAAGACTCGCCGTTACTGGCGAGGTGAACGCTCTTCTGCAGCTGCGCGAGCCAACGGGTGTCGCGGTTGCGCTTTGCTGTTTTTTCGACATCACGCCAAGTGCGTTTGCCATCCGCCAGCAGGCCGAAGAGCTCCAGGGATTTCGCATCGGACTCGACCAGAGTTTCCGAGGGAATGCGTGCTTCGGGTAACCGGCCAGGCCCAGGCACGACTAAGTCGAGGTGATATTCGAACTGCACTACTTCTCGCGTGTTTGCGGCTTTATAGGCTGCCTCGAACTCGGCAACCTGCTTCGCAAGGCAAGGCAGATGCTCCTTCGGGATGGCAACATTCATTGTTCTGGCGATCACCGCATACAAGCGTATCAATTCTTTGCTCGAATTCGCCTCCAGTCCATCTTTCACGCTCAACGGCATCGGCAGGTCCGCGGGCGTCAAGTCGGTATGACACAGCGGGACGATCGGGATGCTGCGCATCCATGCTGCGCCCAATTCGAAGTTGACCCAAGGCCGCCGGATCGAGTCCTGGCTGCACAACACAATCAAAACCGATGATTTATTGATGGCGTGCTCGATACAGGGAAGCCAATCCGTTCCCACCTCGATGCTTCCAAGATCAGACGATACAAATATATCAATCCCGGGAAAATCCCGCGCGATAGCATTCTTCAGAAGCGCTGCAAGCGCAGCCTCCTGGGAGACGT
This sequence comes from Betaproteobacteria bacterium, assembly GCA_039934195.1. Classification (GTDB taxonomy): domain Bacteria; phylum Pseudomonadota; class Gammaproteobacteria; order Burkholderiales; family SHXO01; genus SHXO01. The sequence goes on along the minus strand of JBDTMS010000480.1, from coordinate 643 downwards.
GGCTGATGAACACTGCCGCTGGCAAATCGCTGGACATGGTAGCTCTCCCTCCCTAGTGTCCTGCCGCACAAACTGGCTGAAAGCGACGAAATCGCGCCGGACTGATCTGCCTCTCGCGATGCCTGTCTATAACGTTCGAAATCTACTCCGATCCTTCAATCACCTCATTAATCGAAAGGAATAGAGGCTGTTAAACCGCAACCAACCAATGCGGGTTTCGCCAAATACAACGACGGCTTCGATCTGCGGCCCGCAATCGGTACGGCGGGCATCGTTTCGATCCGCATTGTTATGCCATTGCGTTCGCGATTTCATCCCCACAATAGTATCGTGCCATTGCAGCTGGCGAAAGTTGTCGAGGGCGTACTGGCCGGCGGTCCTCGTTACGATAAGCCGCACAGTATGAAGCGGTTCGATGTAACGGCATCGGCCCTTACGGCGGCGGAAAGTCGGTGAATCGTAATGGCATGCAAAGCTTATGTGTTCGCACGATTATTTTTATAGCATGCAATCGGTAAGCGATCCGGTGACCGTGTCGCCGGGTGCAACATCGATCGAACAAGGAGTAACCGCGAGCGGTTCAACAACCGTAACCGCCACCGTGCCCGGAAGCGGGGACGGCGTGGTGGTGTCATCGGCGGTG
>JBDTMS010000479.1:0-4127 GCA_039934195.1 Betaproteobacteria bacterium | reverse complement strand
CGGCGCAGACCTCGGCATGGTGACGCTGGAGCGCTTCTGGGACCGCTACCGCGGCGCCTACACCATGGCTTCCGGCCGCGCGGAGGGCGGCTCTACCGCGACCAGCCACCGTCTGCAGCTCGACTACTTCTACTCCGATCAGAGCTCGTTCGGCTTGTCCTATACGACCGGCCGCTCGTTCGATTCCACGTTCGGGTTGAATACCCTAACGCCGGTCGACAGCAACAACGTCGGCGTGATCGGCGAGCACTGGTTCGGCCGCTCGTGGGCGATCAACTACAACGCGCTTCTGGAAGACCGTATCGACGGTCTTAAACCCGAGCTCCGCCTGGGGCTGCGTTTGCGGTTTTGATCGGCAGGATGCAGTCTATCGGCGGCTCCATTTTCGGCGCACGCGCATGAGCGCAGGCGATTCCGGCGCCCTCCCGGTTCCACCGGTTCCGCACGTCGACGAGCTAGGCGGCGAGCTCGAAGTCGCCTACTCGGCCGACCTATTTGGAAACTGGGTCTATCTCGACTCGACCTGGAGTGCGGTTACCGGTCATTCCACCCACGACTCGTTGTCGCGGCCGGTAGCCGACTTCGTCCACCCCGACGATCGCGGCCGCCATCTCGAAGCATTCCAAGCATTGCTTCGCGGTGAGATCTATTCATCGCGGCATCCGGCGCGGCTGCTGCGCACCGACGGCCTGCCCTGCTGGGTAGAAATTTTTGCCTATCCGACCTTGGACGCGCGCGGCACCATCGACGGCATCACCGGCACCATCGTCGACGTCACTCACCGGCGCAAAGGCATGCGCGCATTGCGCGAAAGCGAAGCGCGCCTGCGCGCAATCAGCGAGGCATCGCCGTTGGGATTGTTCGTGGTCGACGCGCGCGGCAACTGCATTTTCAGCAATGCAAATTACCAGAAGATCGCCGGCCTGACGCCGAATCAGACGATGGGCATCGGCTGGCGCAGCACGCTGCATCCGGAAGATCGGGACCGCGTGCTGCAGTTGTGGAACGCGGCCGCTCGCGATCATCAGCAGTTCGGGTCGGAGCATCGCTATCGTCACAGCGACGGCAGCGAAATCTGGACGCGCCTGCACGCAGCGCCGATCGTCGATACCGGCACCTTGCTCGGCTATGTAAAAGTGGTCGAAGACGTAACCACCGAGCGCCTCGCCGAAGAAACGTTGCGGCGCAGCCGCGAGCGCCTGGAGCTCGCGCTCGAGGGCTCGGGCAGCGCGTTGCTCGATTGGGATGTGCCGACCGGCGAGATCTACGTCAGCGAGCAGTGGGGTCACATCCTCGGTTCGGCGGCGACGCAGGCCGTCATTACCATCGACGAGCTGCGCGCTCTCGTGCATGCCGACGATCTCGATGGGCTCGACACTGCGCTGGATGAGACGCTCGAAGGAACACGACCGTTTCTGCGCATCGAATATCGCATTCACATCGCACTCGACACCTGGAAGTGGATCGAAACGCACGCCCGTGTGGTGGAACGCGGAACCGACGGCAGCGCGCTGCGCGTTACCGGCACCAGTGCCGACATTACCGATCGCAAAGACGTAGAGCGCCGGCAAGCCGAATTCGTCAGCACGGTCAGCCACGAGTTGCGCACGCCGCTCACCTCGATTCTCGGTGCGCTCGACGTCGTCATGGATGAGCACGCCAGCAAGCTTCCAGAAGATGCGCGCAAATTCTTCGATATCGCATATCGAAACGCAGCGCGCCTGTCGGAGCTGGTGAGCAGCATTCTCGACCTCGAGCGCGTCGAGAAAGGCCTGCACGGCTTCAGGTACGAGGCGATATCGGTCGGCGAGTTCGTTACGCGCGCGGTCGAGCTCAATAGCGCCTACGCGATGAAATATTCGGTCGACGTCGTGGTTAAACCGATCGCGTCCGACATTCTGATCTGGGTCGACGCAGACCGGTTGATGCAGGTGATGACCAATCTCATGTCCAACGCAGCGAAGTTCTCGCCCCCGGGCACATCGGTCGAGATCTCCGCTGATGCGAGCGACAGTCACGTGCGCATTCTGGTGAAAGATTCCGGCGCGGGCGTGCCGCCGGAATTTCGTACGCGCATTTTCCAGCGATTTGCACAGGCCGAGAGCCTGGATCGACGTCAGCGTAGCGGTAGCGGGCTGGGCTTGAGTATTTCAAAGGCGCTGATCGAGCGCATGTCGGGGGAAATCGGCTACGAATCCCATCCAGGCGCGGGCGCCGTATTCTTCGTCAAAATTCCCCGCGCATCGGGTGTCAACGCACCGCAGATCGAGCACCAGGCATCCGATTGAAACGCAACATCGAACTCGATGCCGATGCCGACCTAGCATGACAAGCGTGCCCGATGACAAACTAGCGCGAGCGCATTAATTCGCCATGAACCTAAACCGCTACGAATTCCCGCAGGACCGCGCTCCACGCGAGCGCCAGGTTGTGCCGGTTATAGCCGCCGCCGCCGAAACCCATGATGCGACCGTTGCATAGCTCGTCTGCGAGATCGCACAAGCTGCGCGCGGCATGCGCGTGCACCTTTGGCGAATAGCGCAAATGCGCGAGTGGATCGCCGTCCAGGCCGTCGGCGCCGCATTGGAACACGAAGAACCGCGGCTGGTGCCGGCGCAAATGCTCGAGCACGCGCGGCCAGGCTTCGAGAAATTCGCGATCGCCCGCGTGTGCCTGCAGCGGAATGTTGAGCTTGGTGCCGCGCGCGGTGCCTTTGCCGGTTTCATCAGCGCCGCCGGTGCCGGGATAAAGCGAGCGGCCATCCTCATGAACGTCCGCCACGATCAAATCCGCATCTTCCTCGAATGCGTAGAACACGCCATCGCCGTGATGCACGTCGATGTCGATGTAGGCAACTCGCTTGATTTGGTATTGCGCACGCAGCGTTTCGATCACGACACCGAGATCGTTGAATACGCAAAAGCCGGCAGCGCCATCGCGGCGTGCATGATGCAGACCGCCGATCGGCTGGAACGTCCGCCCGCTCGCGCCGGCCATGATTCGCTCGAGCCCGTCGAGGGCTGACCCTACCACGGTTGCAGACGCGGCATAGATGCCCGGGAATACCGGTGTGTCGCCGTCATCGAGGACCGCGACGCCTTGCTGCTCCGCCGTTTCCACGCGGGTGACGTAGGCGCTGGTATGGAATCGCCGGATCTCCGCCCGGCTGGCTTGGCGAGGCGGCCGGATGACGGCGTCCCGGTCGATTCCCTGCGCGGCAGCTTCACGCAGGAATGCATCCTGGCGATCGATACCGAGTGGATGGCCGGCCGGAAAGCCATAACGCGCCAACGCATCGCCGACGAAAAGATCGACCGGAAGTTTCATTGCCTTGCCACGGGTAGGGGCCTTGCCACGGTTAGGGTTCTGCGCAGCCGGTTGCGCGTTCGCGCGCAACCCGATTCCCCCGCTTGCGGCAAGCGCCAGCGCACCCGATATGCCGCTTAGCAGTTGCCTGCGGCGGTTATGCGATGCCGCTGCCACAGTTCCAGCACAGCTGAAACGTCGATGGGTTGTCTTCAGCGCACTGCGGGCAGCGCAAAGTGCCGGCGACATCGGGCATATGCTCGAAGCTGTCCACCAATTTGCGCGCGACGTCGAGATCGCGCTCGTTCGCGATCCACACTTGCGGATAGGCATCCGCGACCGGCAACTGTCCGACTCCGCCCTGCGCATTTTCGTTGAAAACGTGCGCATGAATGCCTGCCTCTTCCAGCATATTGCGGATGAGGTGAGCGTCGGGCAGGTTAGATGCTGAGTAGAGTTTTTTCAAGTGCGGTCCGAGTTGTTCTCGAGCCCTGTCCCGGGTCGAGCATTGGCGTCATCTTAACCCGCGCGCTCGTACTGCGTTTTGGATCAGAACAAATCCATCTGCCCCGGCGCGCGCGGCGGCCGAAATTGCGAGGTATCTGTCTTCGGCGTCGTGCGTTCTTGATTCAAATTCAGACGACGGCAAGCCGCATCGAAGCGCTTGCTCAGCAGGTCGGCGATCAAGCCCGTCCCGCGGTGCCGCGTGCCGAAATTCGGATCGTTTTCTTTGCCGTCTCGCATCTGGCGCACGCGGCTCATCACATGCGCAGCCTTCAGCGGATAGTTGTGATCGAGCCAGTCCTTGAACAGCTCTTTCA
>JBDTMS010000478.1:0-4132 GCA_039934195.1 Betaproteobacteria bacterium | reverse complement strand
CTCGATTTCGGCGGCTTCGATCCCGCGCTCACCGGTGCGAAATGCAGCTTCTGGCATTTCCATTTCGACGCGAACTCGGCGATGCAAGTCAATGTGCTGACCGACTATCTCGCCAAGAAAAAAGACATCCATAACGTCTACCTCATCAATCAAGACTATTCGTACGGCCAATCGGTCAGCCGCAGCGCTCGCGAGATGTTCGCGCAGAAGCGCCCGGACATCCAGATCGTCGGCGACGATCTACATCCGTTCGGCAAGGTCAAGGACTTCGCGCCGTACGTAGCCAAGATCAAAGCGTCCGGCGCCGACACGGTGATCACCGGCAACTGGAGCAACGACCTTGCGCTGTTGCTCAAGAGCGGCCGGGATGCGAACTTGAAGGTGACCTACTACACGCTGCTCGCCTTTCTCGGCGGCACGCCCGGCACTTACGGCGCGGCGGGTGAAGGCGTGCGGACCTTGATGGGCTGGCATCCCAACCTCGAGAACAACAAGCTGGAAAAGTACAGCAACGATTTCAGGGCGAAGTACAAGGAAGACTGGATCTACATCGCCATCAATCGCGAAGTCGAGATGCTGGCCAAGGCAATCGACACCGCGAATTCCGCCGATCCCCTGAAGGTTGCCCAGGCGTTGGAAGGCATGCGCTATCAGTCTGCGGCGGGCGAGGCGTGGATGCGCGGCGACGATCATCAGCTGATGGTACCGCTCTACATCGCTGCATTTACCAAAGCAGGCACACCGGGCGTGAAATACGACGCCGAGAACACCGGGTTCGGCTGGAAAACCGAAGCGTTCATCGACGCCAAGAGTACCGTGCTGCCGAACACCTGCAAAATGGAGCGGCCGAGATAGCACTCTCCTGTGCGTGTTTCCCCGACCGAAGCGCCGACCTGCGCGGCGTGCGTGGTCAGCGTGCGCCGTCGGTGTTCGTCGCTTGCGGCCCATGGATAAACATTCGGCCTCGGTCCATTGCATGCAGGCGTTGCCTGCCGTCATTTGTGCGAGGTTTCCCTTACGCCCGCTTGAACTTCGCGCAAGCATCGTTCTCCAATGCGACTGGTTCAAGACTTCGCCTGCGAACCATCGCCGAAGGGAGCGCAATGACCACGCGGATGTTCGGTCCGGACGTCTATCCAGCAACTGGGGCAGCGGCCTTATCATCATATTCGAGCGCTCAGGGCGGGTCGGCTATCGCGTGCAGATGGGTGGCATCGAAGCGGGATTTCCGCGAGCGGTGCACGTCGCACCGCTGTCGGCATCCGCGACGACGCGTTGGTGATCATCGCTAATTCGCATTTGATCACCGACAACATCGTGAACCGGCAGTATCACCGGATGTATTTTTCAGTGCGCGTCGCCGTTGGCGTACCGCACGAGGCGTGTGCCGACCTCGTGCGTGAGTTTACTGCGCGCAGCGGCGGCGGAAATACCGAGGTCCTGATGGTGGCGGCACGGCGCGTCAAACGGGTCTCGTTCGGCCCTGGCGCGCTCTCATACGAGCTGCCGGCTCAGACCAACGCAGCCACGCATAAGAGCAGCATCATCGGCGCCCTCAACTTCGCGGTGACGAAAAGTTTGCCGCACATAACGTCAAGCTCGGGTGACGTATCGCAAGCATGGATGGCCATATAACGATCGAACAAGGGTGAACTTCATGCATATTGTCGACACGACGATGTTCTACGCCGCGGAGGGCGGCGGGGTTGGCCGCTATCTCGCCGCCAAGCACGACTGGCTCAGGCGAAACTCTTCCATAAAACACACGATAGTTGCGCCCGGCGCAACCGACGGCATCACCACCAACGGCGTTGTGACCGTTGCAAGCCCGAGCCTGCCGGGTTCGCACGGCTACCGATTTCCGCTACGCGTTGGACGCTGGACACGGCAGCTGATCGAGGTCGAACCCGACGTCATCGAAGTGGGCGACCCATACTCGCCGGCGTGGGCAGCGCTCAGAGCGGGCCAGGCGCTCGGCGTTCCGGTTGCTGCTTTCTTTCATTCCGACCTCGTGCGTCTGGTCAGCACGCGTCTTGGCACCTGGACCGAGCCGGTCCTGCGCCGCTACATCCAGTCGCTCTATCGCGAATTCGATCTGGTGATGGCGCCCAGCCGCGTCATCCAGCACAAGCTGGCAGCGCTCGGTATCGGGCGTTTGATTTGTCAGCCCCTCGGCGTCGACACCAAACTGTTCCATCCAAGCCGTGCCACATCGGCATTACGCACAAAGCTCGGTCTCCCGCGAGATGCGCGTCTGCTGATCTTCGCCGGGCGATTCGCGCGCGAGAAAAATCTGCCGATCGTGCTGGAGGCTTTCAAGCAGCTCGGGCAGCGCTATCACCTGCTGCTGGTCGGCAGCGGCATGACTCTGCCGCAGCAGGCGAACGTCACGATCTATCCCTACCAGACGAGCGGAGAGGAATTGGCGCGGCTGATCGCAAGCGCCGACGCGTTGGTGCATGCGGGCGACCAGGAGACGTTCGGCCTAGTAGTGCTCGAGGCGATGGCGTGCGGCGTTCCGGTAATCGCTGCGAACGCAGGCGCTCTCGCCGAGTTGGTGACTTCGGACACCGGCATGCTGGTGCAACCGCGCGACAGCGCTGCGCTGGTCACTGCCATCGAAGCGTTCTACGAACGCGACGTTGCACAACTCGGGCGTCAAGCGCGAAAGGTGGTCGAGACTGCGTATAGTTGGGACACGGTGATGCGCTCACTGACCACGCGCTATGCGCAGCTCACGGTAAGCGCGACGGCGACTTCGGAAACCTATGCCGCTCGCTGAGAGCCGTGTGAGTATTTCGGTTCACGACGTGGCGCCGGCAACTTGGGCCCATTGCGAGCGACTCATCGCGATGCTCGATGCCATCGGTCCACTGCCATTGACATTGCTGATCGTGCCGGATTTTCATCGTCGCGGTTGCATCAGCGAGCATCCGGACTTCGTACGAGCGATCGAAGCGCGACTTGCGCGCGGCGATGAGGTCGCACTGCACGGTTACTATCATCTGGATGAAGGCGCGCCGCCGCGCAATGTAGGAGACTGGATCGAGCGGCGCGTACTAACCAATCGAGAAGGGGAGTTTGCACCGCTCGCCGAATCGGAAGCGCGAGCGCGCATCGAGCGTGGTCTTAGCGTTATGCAGCGGCTCGGCTGGCCGGTAGTCGGTTTCGTCGCACCGGCATGGCTGCTCGGCCCAGGCGCGTGGTCGGCACTGCGCCAGTTTTCCTTCTCCTACACGACGACGCGCAATGGCATCTACCACCTGCCCTCGCGCGATTTCACCGCAGCACCGGCAGTCAGTTACAGCGCCCGCTCAGGTTGGCGCCGGTTGCTGTCGTCCGCGCTCGTTCCTGCGCATGCTGCGACCATCGCGCAGCAGACATTGCTGCGATTTGCGCTGCATCCGGTCGACGGCCAGTTCGAGCGGGTGATCAACCACTGGCAATTGCTGATCGAGCGTGCTGTGCGCTCGCGGACACCGATTACCAAGGCGCGTTGGGCGCGGGACTATCTTGGCACCATGCCGGCCGCGCACGTGTTCTGATCGCTGACCAATCTACCCGTCCTGCGCCGAACCATCGGGCGGAACCAAACCTATACACTTAACTTGCGCGGCCCACTCACGAAGCGATTGCCGCGCTCGTAAAAGCGCAGCATGCGCTGGGGGTCGCGCGTAATGCCGATGCGCACACTGGTACCCAGCGGCGCGACAGAGCGCTGCGCGCTGGCAAGATATAGCGCCCCGCCGGCGCAAAGATCGATTCCATCGTGACTGCCGTCGATCCCAAGTGCGACTGCCAGACGTCCAGGCCCGCGTGTTAGATCGAGCACACGTTGCGTTCCACGCCGCGCTTCCATGACTGGGATACCTTCCAGCGGCTCGAGCGCGCGCACCAGGACGCCGGCACCGACACCCGGCGACTCGCTGGAAACATTGAACAAGAAGCACGAGCCGTAAATGAAGTACACGTACGCGTGCCCACGCTCGAGAAACAAAGAGCGATTGCGGCGCGTCTCGCCACGGAACGAATGCGCGGCCGCATCGCCTACCAGATAAGCTTCGGTTTCGACGATGCGTCCGCTGGCATAAGCGTCCGGTAGATCGTGAACCAGCGTTTTGCCGATAAGATA
>JBDTMS010000477.1:0-4135 GCA_039934195.1 Betaproteobacteria bacterium | reverse complement strand
TTTCCATCAACTTGCGAACGGCAGGTACCGGTCCGATGCCCATGAACTTCGGGTCGACGCCCGCGTGTGCGTAGCCGACCAGCCGAGCCATCGGCTTCAGACCTTTCTTCTCGGCTGCTTTGCGCTCCATCAGCACCACTGCGGCAGCGCCATCGTTGATAGCCGAAGCGTTGCCTGCGGTGACCGAGCCATCGGCCTTGAATACGGTTTTTAGCTTGCCGAGCGATTCGAGGGATGCGTCCGCTCGTGGATGCTCGTCGTCGGCGATCGTTACGGTGCCTTTGCGCGTTTTCAAATCGACGGGCAAGATCTGATCTTTGAAGTAGCCTTTCTCCATCGCATTGACTGCGCGGCGATTGCTTTCGACCGCCATTTCATCTTGCTGCTGTCGAGTGATCTCCCACTTGGTTGCGATGTTTTCAGCAGTGAGCCCCATGTGCAGTGCGTCGAACGGATCAGTCAGCGCGCCAACCATCATGTCCAGCATCTGCGCATCGCCCATGCGCGCACCCCAGCGCTGCGTCGGCGATAGATAGCCGCCGCGGCTCATGGATTCGGCGCCGCCGGCCAACGCGACATCCGTGTCATTCAACAAGATCGTCTGCGCCGCGGAAACGATCGCCTGCAGTCCGCTGCCGCACAGCCGATTGAGCGTGAGCGCCGGCGTTTCTTTGGGAATACCCCCGTTGATGGCGGCGACACGAGACAAATACATGTCTTTCGCTTCGGTGTGAATCACGTGTCCGAACACGACGTGGCCGACATCTTCGGGTGCCACTTTTGCACGGCTTACCGCTTCGCGTACGACCTTGGCAGCAAGCTCGGTTGGCGCTACATCTTTGAACACACCGCCGTAGTCTCCAATGGCAGTGCGCACTCCGCTCAATACGACTACTTCGCGTCCAGTATCCATTTCGCCTCCTTGCGGCTTGCATACGCCGGACAATCCGGCAACGTAGAGATGCTGTATATATCGCGGTCCAAACGCCGGGATCGCTCCGCCCTGATCACCGGCGACGCCATTACGGCAAGCGCGAGGATAGAAACCGAGGGGACGTCAACCGCGGGGACGGCAACCAAGAGGACGTCAAGCGGAGGGACGGCAACCAGGGCCACTCGCTGAAATAGTGTACCGGATTCGACCTCCGGCAAGCTCGATGAGTCCCGAAGCGCAAGCGCCAACCAGAGGGCAGCCGGTGCGTCAGACCAGATCGCCCTTGAACCGGTGGATAAGTCGGCGTGCTCGCTTGGTCGGGCGACCTTTCACGTGCGGATCGTAGTGTGTTGCACTTCGCCCGAGGCTCGCCTGTTCACGACGCTCACGGCTGTCCGCGGTTTCTTCGTACAACATTGCGGCAACCGGCGCCGAGCCGCGTTTGTCGGCAAGCGCGCGGACATGCACGACCCAATCTGCGCCCGGCGTCGCGATGTTCAATTCGTCGCCGACTTTGACCGATCGAGCCGGCTTGACGCGCGCGCCGTTGACCGCGACTTTGCCGCCCTCCACCGCGTGTGCGGCAAGCGAGCGCGTCTTGTAAAAGCGCGCAGCCCACAACCATTTGTCGACGCGCAGCTTGTCTTGCTGATTGCTGTCTGGCATGGGTGCCCTCAAACCAACGCCGAATGCATGGTGTGTGCGTTGCCAGGACGTGCAACTGTCATGGGACGCCTGCTCAATGCCGCGTGCTGCGTGGTTTGGTAACCACGTCGGCAGCAAATATCTGCTCGGCGTCGACCGAGTCGAAGGCGTAGTGGCGATTGCAGAACTCGCAATCAACCTCGACGCTACCGCGCTCGGCAAGGATCGATATGACTTCGTCGCGGCCGATGAGACGCAGCATGTTGACCACGCGTTCGTTCGAACACGAGCAGCGGAAGCTCACCACGCGCGCTTCGAATACGCGAATATCTTCTTCGAAATACAAGCGCCGAATAAGGTCCCGCGCGGGCAAATTCAACAGTTCGGGACCGCTAACCGTGGCACCGAGCACGACCGCGCGATTCCAGGCGTCCGCATCGTCGCCGGTATCGCCGGGCAACCGCTGCAATAACATTCCCGCGGCTTGCTGCTCGTCGCTTGCGAGCCAGAAACGCGTCTCCAGCTGCTCGGAAGTTGCCATGTAATGCTCGAGCGATGTGGCCACGCTCTCGCCTTCCAGACTGACCACACCTTGATAGGTCTGCTTGGCATCCTCCGGTGCAATGGTGATTACGAAGCGACCTGACCCGACCAGCGTGCGAAACGTACCGGAGGGCAACTCGCCGTCCCATTTCGCGGTTGCCCGCAAGGTCTGATCGCTAGTGCACTCAACTACGATCAGCTTCACCGGTCCGCTGCCCTGTATCTGCAGAATGAGCGAGCCGGTGAATTTAATCGTCGCCGATAACAGCGCGGCCGCCGCCATCAATTCGCCGAGCGCGATACGCAGCGGCTCCGGATATTCATGCCGTTCCAGAACCGCGCGCCAAGTTGCACCGAGATGCACCAGCTCTCCGCGCACCGGCGCGCCTTCGAACAAGAATCTTTGCAACGAGTCGCTCACCGTACGGGTTCTCAATGTGGGTGATTCAAGCGTAACACGCGAGAAATCGGTTGCGGAATGGACCTGGTGACAGAGATACGCACCGCACTCGGAGCGCAACTGCGTTTGCATCTACGGGCGCTCGTAGAGCTGGAACAGCTCTTTGTTATCACCCGGCCGCGCGCCTTGCCATATCTTGCGCCAGCGCTCATCGGGCACGAAGATGTAGTTGGAAAATCCCTGCACGAGCAAGTAATGACAATCGCGCCTACGCGATGGTTCCGATTCTCGATAGGTGACGATACCCGCGAAATAATCGAGCAATGCGCGCTGTGGCTCGCCGAGGTTATAACTCGATACACAGTCGTAATGTTCGGGCAGGCTGGTCTCGATCGATCTGATCATCGAGCGATACGTTTTGCCGGTATCGATGTATTCCACGAAGAGAATCAGCAGCAGCCCCCACACCATCGTCGCGCCGGCGGTCCAGAACACGATCGGCCGCTCCGGGTGGCGCTCGCTGCGCACGATGACCCATCCCCAGGCTGCGGTATAGGCGATCGCGAACAGCAACTTCAAGTAATGCAATGCCGGCTCGTAACCCGGTTGCATACGCATCAGATGAGCATGGAGTCGCGCTGGTTGCTGCAAATCCAACGCAATCCAGTAGAACCAGCCGACCAGCATGAAGAAGGCAAAAAATGCGACCGCGAACCAAAGCATCGCGTTTGACGCGCCGCGACGCAGAGACGAGAAGCCCGGCGCGGCAAGCACGGCCAGCGGTGCGAGCATCGGCATCGCATATAAATCGCGGCCATCGCGCGAGAGCGAAAGGACGGCCAAGATAATCGCGAATAATGCGAGCGGCAAATGCAGCGCCGGGTTGCTGCGGATATCGCGACGCTGCCGCCACACGCTCCATGCGGCAAGCGGCCACGCCGGCATCGCATACCAGATGAGAATGCCGAAGTATTGGCCGGGGACGGCCTTCGGCCCGAGTTGATTCGAGCCGAGAAAACGCCCCACGTTGTTCACCCAGAACCAGTCGTTGAACAACGCCGGCGCGCGTTGATAGAGCAGCCATGGCCAGACGACGAGAAATGGCAGCACAGCGACGAAGGCAGCCGCCAGAGTCGCAACGTACGCCTTGCTTCGCCATCTTGGGAAACCAGCCGGCAGCAAGAGACATAACAAGCCGAAACAACCAGGGGTGAGCAGACCCTTCGACATGAAGCCGATGCCGACACCCGCGCCGAGCAGCAATCCGCCGAGCAGCGGGCGACGCAACGATAGCGCAAGGCCATACAGCCCCATCGCGAAGCCGGTGAACTGCGAGACATCGGTGATCAGCTGATGCGAGCGTTCGATGAAGCCTACCGATCCCAGCAGCACCAGGACTGCCACCCAACCTTTGCCCGTGCCGAGCAGCTCCCGCGCAGCCAGTCCGATGCAAAGCGCGCTGATTGCGACGTAGAAGCCGGACGCCAAGCGTGCAGCGTCATGCAGCGGAAGGACACCGGAGAACAGCTTCGCGAATAGCGCCGCTGTGATGTAGAAAAGCGGCGGCTTTTCCATGAATGCTTCCTGCGCCAGGGTGGGAATCACCCAGTCGC
>JBDTMS010000476.1:0-4137 GCA_039934195.1 Betaproteobacteria bacterium | reverse complement strand
CAAGGCCGCATGTACGACGCCGCATCGACCATCCTGCAGCAGAAGCTGTCGCAGGTCGAAGGTGTCGGCCAGGTTATCGTCGGCGGGAGCTCGCTGCCTGCGGTGCGGGTAACGCTCAATCCCACCGCGCTCAACAAATACGGCATCGGGCTGGAAGACGTGCGCACCATGCTCGGCACCGTCAACGTCAAGAAGCCGAAGGGCCACATCGAGCACGGCGACAAGACGTGGGACGTAATGGCCAACGATCAGCTGCTCAAAGCCGACGAATATCAGCCGCTGATCGTGTCGTACCGCAATGGCGCGCCGGTTCGCCTCGCCGATGTCGCGAGCGTGACGGACTCGGTGGAGGATTTACGCAACGCCGGCTCGGCCAACGGTAAGCCTGCGGTGCTGGTGATTTTATTTCGACAGCCCGCCGCTAACATCATCGAGACCGTCGACCGGGTGATCGCAACGCTGCCGCAACTGCGCGCCTCGATTCCCGCCGCCATGGACCTGACGGTCGTGCTGGATCGCACGACAACGATCCGCGCATCGCTGCACGACGTCGAGATCACGCTCGTTATTTCGGTTTGTCTGGTCATTCTCGTCGTGTTCTTGTTCTTGCGCCGAGTGCGGGCAACGCTGATTCCGAGTGTGGCGGTGCCGGTGTCGCTGATCGGCACGTTCGGCGTCATGTATGTCTGCAATTACAGTCTGGACAATCTGTCTTTGATGGCACTGACGATCGCCACCGGCTTCGTGGTCGACGATGCAATCGTCGTGCTGGAGAATATCTCGCGCCACATCGAAGATGGAATGACGCCGCTGCGGGCGGCATTGCAGGGCGCGCGCGAAGTCGGCTTCACGGTGCTGTCGATGAGCGTTTCGCTCGTGGCCGTGTTCATTCCGGTGCTGCTGATGGGCGGCATCGTCGGGCGTTTATTCCGCGAGTTTGCGGTGGTGTTGTCTGTCGCGGTTCTGGTATCGCTTGTTCTCTCGCTTACGATCACGCCGATGTTGTGCGCGCGCGTGCTGCGCCCGGAGCACGAGCATCGGCCCGGCCGCCTCTACATGATGAGCGAGCGCGCGTTCGATTGGCTGCTCGGACGCTATCAGGTCAGCTTGTCATGGGCGCTGCGCCATTCGCGCATCATGATCACGATCATGTTCGCCACGATTGCGCTGAACTTTTATCTGTTCTCGATTGTGCCGAAAGGGTTTTTCCCGACGCAGGACACCGGGCGCCTTACCGGCAGCATCCAAGCAGCCGAGGACATTTCGTTTACCTCGATGCGCGATAAGTTGAATCAGATGATCGCAATCGTGCAGAAAGACCCCGCGGTTGCCAGCGTGCTGGGATTCAGCGGCGGCGCCGGTAGCGGCACCACCCGCAATACGGCGCGCGTATTCATCTCGCTCAAGGATCTCGGCGAGCGCAACGTGAGCGCCGGTGAGGTCATCGCGCGATTGCGCGGCAAGCTCGCAAAAGTGCCCGGCGCGACGCTGTATCTGCAACCCGTACAAGATGTGCGCATCGGCGGCCGCCGCAGCAATGCGCTATATCAGTTCACGCTGGAGGGCGAGAATCTGAAAGATCTCAACGTCTGGGCGCCGAAAATCCTGCAGCAGTTGCGCACGCTACCGCAACTGACCGACCTGAACAGCGACCAGCAGGACAAAGGTCTGCAGGCGTACGTCACCATCGATCGCGCTACCGCGTCGCGACTCGGTATCACGCCGCAGATGATCGACAACACGCTCTACGACGCCTTCGGTCAGCGACAGGTCGCGACCCTGTACACCGCGTTGAATCAGTATCACGTCGTGATGGAAGTCGAGCAGCGCTACTGGCAGCGGCCGGAAACGCTACGCGACATCTACGTTCGCTCGCCGGCGGGCACGCAGGTTCCGCTCAGCGCCTTCACCACGTTTCAGCAGCGCGCGTCGACATTGTCGGTGAATCATCAGGGTCAGTTCCCGGCAACTACGATATCCTTCAATCTGGCGCCCGGGGTGTCGCTCGGCCAAGCCGTGCCGCTGATACAAAACGCAATTGCGCAGGTGGGTGTGCCAGCCTCGGTGAATGGCCGGTTCCAGGGAACCGCACAAGCATTCCAGGATTCGCTGTCGAGCCAGCCGCTGCTGATTCTAGCTGCGCTGATCACCGTCTACATCGTGCTGGGCATCTTGTACGAGAGCTACATCCATCCGTTGACGATTCTCTCTACGCTGCCGTCGGCCGGTGTCGGCGCGCTGCTCGCTTTGCTGCTGTTTCATATCGAGCTCACCGTGATCGCGCTGATCGGCATCATTTTGCTGATCGGCATTGTCAAGAAGAACGCCATTATGATGATCGACTTTGCTCTGATCGCCGAGCGCGAGCACGGGAAGAATTCGCGCGACGCCATCTACGAAGCGTGCCTGCTGCGCTTCCGGCCGATCATGATGACAACGATGGCGGCGATGCTCGGCGCGCTGCCATTGGCAGTGGGCGGCGGGACCGGCGCCGAGCTGCGCCAACCGCTGGGAATCGCAATTGTCGGCGGCTTGATCGTGAGCCAGATGCTGACGTTGTACACGACACCGGTGGTGTATCTGTATCTGGATCGATTCCGGTTGTGGGTGTTGCGCAAACGCGGGAAGGCACCGCATGCCGTTACTATGCCCCGGCTGGATCAGGCCGGTGGCATGCAGTGAGTCGGGTATTAAATCGAGATACACAACGAGCATGGAGTAGAGCGCAGTGAACAAGAAATCAGAGTGTCGCGTCCGCACAATCGCAAACGCCGCATCGATACGCAGCACGTTCGTGCCGCGCGGCGTGGCGTTAAGTGCGATCTTTCTCGCGACAGCTTGCACGGTCGGTCCCGACTATGTGAAGCCGGCGACGCAGGCGCCGGTGGCATTCAAAGAGTCGCAAGGCTGGAAAGTTGCGCAGCCAAAAGACGCGATCGAGCGCGGCAAGTGGTGGGAAGCGTTCGCCGATCCGGAATTGAATGCGCTGGCCGCGCAGGTGCAGTTCGGTAACTACAACGTCGCTGCGGCGGAAGCGCAATTCCGGCAAGCGCGATCGCTCGTCCAGCAGGCGCGGTCAACGTACTTTCCTACGGTCACCGCGGGCGCTTCGGTAACGCGTTCGCGCACGTCTTCCAACCTCGGCCGCATCTCGCCGCCGATCGGGACGGTAACCGATTACCAGTTGCCGGTCGATGCAACCTGGGAAATCGATTTGTGGGGGCGCATACGCCGCAGCGTCGAGGCCAATCGCGCCAACGCGCAGGCGAGTGCAGCCGATGTGGAAAGCATTCGGCTGAGCGCACAAGCCGAGCTCGCCCAGGATTATTTCTTGTTGCGCGCGCTGGATTCGCAGAAGCAATTACTCGATCAAAGCGCCGCAGCGTACGAACGCTCGCTGACCTTAACCAAAAATCGCCACGCCGGCGGCATCGCATCGCGTGCCGACGTGGCGCAGGCAGAAACACAGTTGCGCACGACGCAGGCGCAAGCGATCGACGTCGGCGTGCAGCGTGCGCAGCTCGAGCATGCGATAGCGATCTTGATCGGCAAAGCACCGGCGGATTTTTCGCTGCCGATGGCGCCGCTCACCGCGATTCCGCTGACGATGCCGGCCGGGCTGCCGTCCGAGCTGCTTGAGCGCAGACCTGACGTGGCGGCGGCGGAGCGTCGTTTGGCTTCGGCAAACGCGCAGATCGGCATCGCGGAGGCCGCGTACTACCCGACCTTGACTCTCGGCGGCACATTCGGCTTCGAGTCGACGGATTTCTCCAAGTGGTTGTCGCTGCCGAGCCGTTTCTGGTCGATCGGTCCATCGATCGCCCAAACCGTGTTCGATGCCGGACTGCGCCGCGCGCGAACCGATCAGGCGCGCGGACTGTACGACCAGACCATCGCGCAATATCGCCAAACTGTGCTGACCGGCTTTCAAGAAGTGGAAGACAATCTCGCCGCGCTGCGCATTCTCGAGCAGGAAGCCGACGTGCAGAGCGCCGCCGTAAAAGCCGCGGAAGAATCGGTCGCGCTCACCAACAATCAGTACAAGGCCGGCATCGTTAGCTATCTCAATGTCGTCATTGCGCAGACAGCGGCGCTCAACAACGAGCGTACGCAGGTCGATATCCAAGGCCGGCGTCT
>JBDTMS010000475.1:0-4141 GCA_039934195.1 Betaproteobacteria bacterium | reverse complement strand
GCGCCTGGCCCTGTGCGAGCATTTCTGCTTCGCTGGTTTTGCGCACCGAAGCTTCCAGCTGCAGCGCTTAAACCTAGATTCACTTGTGCGCTCCTGCGAAACGACGGGTGCGGGATTTTCGAAGCCGGCTCATCCGCCCGCCGATGTCTGTAAATAGCTCAATGCGATCCCCGCGAAGATCACGCCGCCGACCCAGTTGTTGTCAAGGAATGCGCGAAAGCAGCGAGCCGGATCGCGCTCGCGAATCAGCATGTACTGATAACCGATCAACACCGCCGCCGCAGCCAGCGCAACGTAATACATCCAGCCGAACTGCAGATGCCGGCCGATGCCGGCCAGCACCAGCAGGAACGCGGCGTGGCACAGCATGACGACCGCGACGTCCGAGCGGCCGAACAGAATAGCCGAAGTGCGGATTCCGATCTTGCGATCGTCCTCGCGGTCGACCATCGCATATTCGGTATCGTAGGCCACCGTCCAGAATATATTGGCCAGCACCAGCAGCCAGGCCAGCGCCGGGACGCGATGCAGTTGGGCAGCGAACGCCATTGGAATGCCGAAGCCGAACGCGATGCCGAGATAGGCCTGCGGCAATGCGAAGAAGCGTTTGCAGAACGGATACGTGACCGCGAGAAACAGCGCACAGAACGACAACGCGACCACCAGTCGGCCGAGCGGAACAATCAGCGCAAACGCGATAAGGGCGAGCACCGCCGCGATGAGCAATGCTTCCTTCGGTTGCACTGCGCCGGTGGCGAGCGGACGATTGCGCGTGCGTGCGACGTGCGCATCGAAGTTGCGATCTGCAACGTCATTTACCGCCACACCGGCTGAGCGCATCAGCACGGTGCCGACTACGAAGATCCAGATGACTTTCCAATGCGGCGCTCCCGCAGCGCTGATCCACAATCCCCACAACGTCGGCCACAGCAGCAGCAAAATGCCGATCGGCTTGTCCAGTCGCAGCAGCTTTTCGTATTGATCGAGTTTTTGCAGGAGCGTCATTGATTACCGATGCCCGTTACACGCAGCATTGCATGCCGTGCATTCAGACATGCGGCTCTTTCTTCACATGCAGCGCGATTGCGGTCAGGATTCCGCTCATGATCGCGGCGGGCGACGGCGGACAACCCGGTACCGCGACGTCGACCGGTATGACGTTCGACACGCGACCGCAGCTCGCATACGTTTCGCCGAACACGCCGCCGTTGCAGCCGCACTCCCCGATCGCGACGACGAGCTTCGGACCGGGCGTCGCCTCGTAGGTTTTGCGCAGCGCCGCCTCCATGTGGCGCGACACCGGGCCGGTTACCAGCAGCATATCGGCATGGCGCGGACTCGCAACGAAACGGATGCCGAGCCCTTCGAGGTTGTAGTACGGATTATTCAGTGCGTTGATCTCGAGCTCACAGCCGTTGCATGAACCGGCATCGACATGGCGAATCGTCAGCGCACCGTCGAACCAGCGCAGCACATCGGCGTGGATGCGCTGCTGCAGCACGCGCAGACCTTCGTCGGGACGCGGCGGCGGCTCGGTGAGAATGCCGTCGACGGCAAGTTTTTTTAGCAGCCGATAC
This sequence comes from Betaproteobacteria bacterium, assembly GCA_039934195.1. Taxonomy (GTDB): domain Bacteria; phylum Pseudomonadota; class Gammaproteobacteria; order Burkholderiales; family SHXO01; genus SHXO01. The sequence continues at coordinate 2,564 of JBDTMS010000475.1, read as the reverse complement.
ATGACGCGCCCTTCGCTTGCGATCGCCCGCGCACGCTTGCGCCATGCCGGCTCACAGATCGACTCCGCTGTACGACAAATTGAACGACTTGTTGATCAGCGGAAAATCGGGAACGATATTGGAGATCACCGCGTGCTCGAGAAGCGGCCAGTTTTGCCACGACGGATCGTGCGGATGCACGCGGCGCAATGCATTGTCCGCGCCGGTTTCCAGCGCGATCATCACTTCGCCGCGCCAGCCTTCGACCCAGCCCAGCCCGACGCTGCCTGCCGCGGGCGTCGGCAGCTCGACGCGCACGGCGCCGGGCCGCATGCGCTCGACGATTTCCCAGCACAGCGCGATCGACTCGAGAATTTCTTCGAACCGAACGGACACGCGCGCGGCGACGTCGCCGCTGCGATGCGTCGCCATCCGCACAGTCAAACCGTCGTACGGCCGCGATGGAATCTGCGCGCGCAAATCGTAGGGCAGCGCGCTCGCTCTGCCCGCCAGGCCGCATAGCCCAAGCTGCTCGGCAAGCTCGGGGGATACACGGCCGGTGCCGACGAAGCGATCCTGCAAACCAGGGTGGTCGTCGTACACCGCGTGGAGCATATTGACTTGCGCGCGCAGCGATGTCCCTTGCGCACGCAGCGCTGCGCTGCCGGCAACATCGATATCGCGCGAGACACCGCCGGGGACGATGGCGTCCATCAAATAGCGGTGGCCAAACAAGGATTGATTGAGTCGCAGCAGGTCTTCTTTCAACCGCGAGAATTGCGCGAGCGCAACCGCCAGGCCGGCGTCGTTACCCAACGCACCGAGATCGCCGAGATGATTGGCGATGCGCTCGCGCTCGAGCAGCAGCGCGCGCAGCCACAGCGCGCGCTCCGGCGGCGTCGTCTGTGCGGCGCCTTCGGCCGCCATGCAATACGCCCACGCATACGCCACGGTCGAATCGCCGCTCACACGCCCAGCGAGCCGCGCGCCATCGATCAAGCTCATCGATTCGAAGCGCTTCTCGATGCCCTTATGCTTATAGCCTAGCCGCTGTTCAAGACGCAGGACGCGCTCGCCGACGACCGAGAAACGAAAGTGTCCCGGCTCGATGATGCCTGCGTGCACCGGCCCGACCGGCATCTCGTGCACACCTTCGCCCATGACCTGAACGAACGGATAGCTGTCGATCCCATTCTGCGACACACTAGTTCCGGCGAACGATTTACGCAGCGGGAACACCTGCGTCGGCCACGCTGCGTGACGCAGCCATTGGCGATGATCGTCGCCGCCTTCCGCGCGAATGCCGAGCAGATCGAACGCGGCGCGCTGCATGCGATTCGCGGCGGGAAAAATATCCGATACGTCGGGAAACGTCGGTGCGTCGATGGGCGTGCGCGAGGTCAACCACACCAGACCGGTCGGCACCGTCACCGTCATGTGGATCTCGAGCGCGTTGAGCTGCTCGCTGACATCGCTGCCCCACAACGCAACCAGACGACCGCCGCGTCCGCGGACTTCCTGCGCCAACGCGCGCCACTGCTGCGCGTCCACTATCGCGCGCCAGACCGGCATCGCCCCGGAAACCGGTTGCACCGCGACCGATAAGTCGTCTGTCTGCATGCGCTATCCGATCATCCGCGCCGCCGCGCGATACCAGTCGGCGAGATACGGCGGGATGTAGATGCCGAGGACTAGAACGATCGCGAGATGCACGAATACCGGAATCGCAATCGGCGGATGCGGCAGCCGGGCATCGGTGGTTTCGCCGAACACCATCGCCTGCACTTTGCTGAAGATCGATGCGAATGCCAGCGCCAGCGAGACGAGCAGAATCGGCGTCGCCCAGGCATGCTCGCGCATCGCTGTGGTCAGTATTAGAAATTCGCTGGCGAACACGCCGAACGGCGGCATGCCGAGGATCGCGACGGCGCCCAGCATCAAGCCCCAGCCTACCGGCGGGCTGGTCTGCGCCAACCCGCGAATGCGATCGATCATTTGCGTACCGGTCTTCTGCGCCGCGTGACCGACGGCAAAGAAGATGGCGGACTTGGTGAGCGAGTGCGCGGTCATGTGCAGCAAAGCCGCGAACGTCGCCACCGGGCCGCCCATGCCGAACGCAAACGAGATGATGCCCATGTGCTCGATCGACGAATACGCAAACAACCGCTTCACATCGGTCTGGCGCGACAGGAACACCGCACCCAGCGCAACCGACAGCAGGCCGAAGCCCATCATCAAATTCCCCGCGAGATGCGTTCCCAGCGCGCCGTCGACCAGAACTTTATTGCGCACCACTGCATACAGCGCGACGTTGAGCAGCAGCCCCGACAGCACCGCGGAGATCGGCGTCGGCCCTTCCGCATGCGCGTCGGGCAACCAGTTGTGCAGCGGCGCCAAGCCGACTTTGGTGCCGTAGCCCACGAGCAAGAATACGAACGCGATGGAAAGTACATTCGGCTCGAGCTCGCTGCTGACAGCGTGCAGATGCGTCCACAGCAGCGCCTGGCCGCCGGCGCCGAGCACCTTTTCGGCCGCGAGATAGAGCAGGATCGTGCCGAACAACGCCTGCGCAATGCCGACACCGC
>JBDTMS010000474.1:0-4150 GCA_039934195.1 Betaproteobacteria bacterium | reverse complement strand
CAGATGACGGTCCAAGTACAGCGAACCTAGCGTATTAACCGCCTTTGCGGCGATCTCTGCATTCGCATGACGAAAGCTGACGTTGACCAGCGCTGCGCTGCCCACTCGTTCGGCATGTATGTTTTCCTGCGTCTGCGCTACGACTCGATCGTTTAGCTCGCTCTCGCTCAGTGATTTATCGCAGAACGGTTTTTTGAACGGCAGCCTGACCGGGAGAGGCTCCCGGCATAGCACCGGCGCGCCTATCGCTTGTACCAGCTGCTCACTCAGATAGCGTCCAGTCAGCATCTCTATCGTACGAGCCGACTGCTCCTCGATATCGAAACTCACCCGCAGCGGAACGGCGGTTGAAGTCGACAACGTGAGGTCGGAGATGTGCTCGCGGCCTGGACTGAGCACGATCTGCGCGGTAGCCTGATAGAGCGATTCATTGAACGCAAATGCCACCGCGCCGCCTGCGGCGAGTGCACTGAGGAAAAAACACACGATGATCCACTTGCGTTTGAACAATACGTGGAAGACATCTCGCAATGTATAGCCGCCCTGTTGTTCCATCTTATGAAGCTCCTGATCCTTTCATCACAGCGGGTATCGTCTTCAATAAAATTTCCAGGTCGAGCCGCAGCGACCACTTGTCGATGTACTCCATGTCGAGCTCCATCCAGCGTTCGAACGGTATGCTGTTGCGCCCCATCACCTGCCATAAGCAGGTAATGCCAGGCTTGACGCTGAAGCGGCGGCGGTGCCACGCAGTACTGAATGATTGGTAGTCGCGCACCGGTAACGGACGCGGTCCAACCAAGCTCATCTCGCCGAATAGCACGTTGATCAGTTGCGGCAACTCATCGAGGCTAGTCTTGCGCAAGAAGCGGCCCACCGAAGTAATCCGCGGGTCATTACGGATCTTGAATACCGGGCCGCTCATCTCGTTCAGATGTTCGAGCTCGGCGACCTTCTTTTCCGCGTCGATGACCATCGTGCGGAACTTGTACAACCGGAAACGTCGCTTATTGACGCCCATGCGTTCTTGGACAAAGAATACCGGGCCAGCAGAGCGTGCTTTGATCGCAGCAGCAATCGCGAGCAGAACAGGCGAAAGCGCCAGCAGCGCGGTGCCGGCGACGGCGAAGTCCAGCATTCGCTTCACCGCCATCGCCCAACCGCGCATTCCCCCGGTCTGGATCGTCAGCACTAGTCGATTGTCGAAACGCTCGATCTGGGAGCGGCCGAACGTCGGCGTGAACACGTCGGATATGAGGCGTGCGGTGATGCCTTGCTCTTCGCATTGCGCGACGATCTGAGCGGACCGCCCATAAAACGACTTTACGGGAAGACAGACCATCACCTCGTCGACAATGTTGCGCGCGATGAAATCCGGGAAGCCGCCGAAGTCTGTAACTACCGCATAGCCGCTCAGCTTGAAGTCATCGCTTCCGGGCCAAGTCTCATCAACAAAGCCGACAATCGAGTATCCCAGCTCCTGGGCTGATTGAACGCGCTGGGCAAGCTCCACCGCGCGTGAGCTGGTGCCCACGATGAGGAGGTGCCGAACATTGCGTCCGCTTTGTCGAAGGCGCCGGAGTGCGAGGCGGATAGTAAGCCGCGCAAAGATGGAGAGACCCATCGCCAGCAACCAGAAGTACAGCAAAAAGTGCGGCCCGACCAATTGAATTCGGAACAATTCATGAGAGGCCCATAGCACGCCGGCACAACAGGACATAGCAATTGCGACGTCCATGATTTCCCGCCACCGGCCACGATAGATATACGTCCGGTACAGGCCTGTCCGCGTCAAGATCGCGCTCCATGCCGCGACCATGATCAAGAACAGCACGATGTTCTGAAGCTTTACGCGAATTGCGAGCACTTCCTGGAACGGCATGCCGCCCGCATCGCCCGCTGCAAGCCAGGCGGATAGCGTAAACGCGGCTAGCAGAGAAGTGATGTCCAGCGCACGCGCGGCGTTGGAGACAGCGTCGGGGCCATGTCTTGTCATGCGACTGCCAGCTTCTGTCCGATGTTAGAGCGCTGGATGCGGGTAATGTTGCCGCTCCCCAGAGCCTCGCGAAAGTAGGCAATGGTCGTTAGGAGGCCTTCGTCCCACTCGACCTTGGGCGAATAGCCGAGCTTTTCTTTGGCGAGCGAAAGATCAGGTTGCCGACGCTTGGGGTCATCTTCCGGCAGCGAGCGAAAAACGATTTCCGACGCCGAACCGGTGAGCTCGATGATCTTCTGCGCGAGCTGCAGGATGGTGGCTTCCGCTGGGTTGCCGAGATTGACGGGTCCAGTAAAGTCGTCGGGTGAATCCATTAAACGAATAAGCCCGTCGATCAGATCGTCGACGTAGCAGAACGAGCGGGTCTGCGAGCCCGTTCCGTACAACGTGATAGGACCTCCCATGAGTGCTTGAACGATGAAGTTCGAAACTACCCGCCCATCGTCGGGATGCATGCGAGGTCCGTAGGTGTTGAAGATGCGCGCGACTTTGATGCGCACCTGGTGCTGTCGCTGGTAGTCGAAGAACAACGTTTCGGCGCAGCGCTTCCCTTCGTCGTAGCAGGCACGCGGTCCAATCGGGTTGACACTGCCCCAATAGCTCTCCTGCTGAGGATGCGATACCGGATCGCCATATACCTCCGATGTGGAGGCCTGTAGGATTTTCGCGCCGACGCGTTTGGCCAGGCCAAGCATGTTGATTGCACCGTGCACGTTGACCTTCGTCGTCTGCACGGGGTCGTTCTGATAGTGAACTGGGGAGGCGGGACACGCCAGGTTGTAGATCTCGTCTACCTCGACGTAGAGCGGAAAGGTGATGTCATGGCGAATGAATTCGAAGGACGGATGATTTAGCAGGTTGCGTACGTTCTGCTTGGTACCCGTATAAAAATTGTCTGCGCAAAGAACATCGTGACCCTGGCCGATCAGTCGCTCGCACAGATGCGAGCCGAGAAAGCCAGCGCCACCTGTGACAAGAATTCGTTTTGTACCCAAGCTTCTCATTTGTGTTCCACCGCCTAGTTGAAGGAGGGCATCGATGCCCAACAGATCGTATTCGTGGTTCGATTGCGCCCAGTTCCTACCGCCGCAGAATAGTTCGAACACCCGTGCAAGAGAACAATCGAAACTACATGTTTAAATCGCGACTTCGCGTTGTCGTGCGCGGGGAGCCAAGACCGCACGCAGCCGATCGCTTGCATTACAGTCGGAAGCAAAAATCCGTTGGTCTGCGCGCGTGTTCTCGCGCACTCCGGCTGCGCCCACTCCTGCTGAACGTGTAGACATGTCTTCTCGCAGCGCGAATTTGCATGTCGCATATACGGAACGGTTCGGGGGCCAGTAGATAGGTTTGCCGGTTGGGCGATCTCACCGCGTGCGTTTGCCCGGAGCGGCGCTCGAAGCTCGCCGGCGCGGTAGCGTTTACAGCAAACGCTGTGTCGGCTTCGTTCGCCCCGCGCGGCGTTGCCTCGGTTGGGAGTGCCTCACCGACGAGTCGATGCGTATCGCTGGCGAAACTAAGCATGCGCGCCGGCTTTCTAGAGGCGCCAGACTTTGATTCCATGCGCGCCCAGCGCTGCCGCATCCACTTGGCACTTCACGTCCATGAGCACGCCCCCGGGCGTTAGCTTTCCCGCGTATTGTTCGACGGGCATCACCGCCAGCTCGCGATGTGCTACGGCCAGAACCACGGCAACGCAGGGCGGTATCTCGTCCCACGTAATCAGGCGCACGCCATATTCGTGTTCCGCGTCGGCGGCATTTGCGATCGGGTCATGCACGTGCACGATGGCTCCGTAGGACTCGAGCTCCCGCACGACATCGATGACACGGCTGTTCCGGATGTCGGGGCAGTTTTCCTTGAACGTGAAGCCAAGCACAACGACGTTCTGTCCGCGAACTTGAAAACCAGCCTGTATCAGCTGTTTTACGGTTTGCTCCGCGACGAATTTCCCCATGCCGTCGTTTATCCGGCGGCCGGCTAGAATTACCTGGGGGTGGTAGCCAACCATCTCGGCCTTATGCGTAAGGTAGTACGGGTCCACACCAATGCAATGACCACCAACCAGACCCGGCCGAAACGGCAGGAAATTCCATTTCGTGCCGGCCGCCTGAAGTACCTCGGTCGTATCAATTCCCAGGCGATTGAAGATGA
>JBDTMS010000473.1:0-4151 GCA_039934195.1 Betaproteobacteria bacterium | reverse complement strand
GCATGCAACTACCAAGCATGCAACTACCAGCGGCAGCTGAGTCTCGCGCGCTGCGATTCGCCCGCCGGCAAGGCGAGTCGAGCGCCGGCGCATCGCAGCGCGGGAAGCGGCGGACTGTGGCACACTTTCGCACCTTGCGGCACGCCTGACTCCCACTCCGAATTTCAGTGCAACCCTACGAGCTCTTTGTCGGCTTGCGCTACACGCGCGCGAAGCGACGCAATCACTTCATCTCGTTCATCTCCATGGCCTCGATGGTGGGAATCGCCGTCGGCGTGATGGCACTCATCGTCGTGTTGTCCGTGATGAACGGCTTTCAGAAAGAGCTGCGCACGCGCATCCTCGGTGTGGCTTCGCACATCCAGATTTCCGGGTTCGACGGCCACCTGCCGGGCTGGGAAACAGTCGCCGCCGACGCGAAGAAAAATCCTGAAGTGCTCGCCTCGGCGCCGTACGTCAGCGCGCAGGGGTTGCTGTCGAATCAGCAAAGCGTGCAGGGCGCCTTAGTGCGCGGCATCGTGCCGAAGCTCGAAGATCAAGTCGCCGACATCGGCCAGCACATGAAGAGCGGCGACTTGGCAAACCTGCGTCCCGGCGGATTCGGCATCGTGCTTGGCGTCGATCTCGCGCATTCGGTCGGTGCGCGGCTCGGCGAGAAAGTCGTGCTGATCGCGCCGCAGGGGCAGGTCACACCGGCCGGCATTCTGCCGCGCATCAAACAATTCACCGTCGTCGGTGTGTTCGAAGTCGGGATGTTCGAATACGACTCGGGCCTGGCCCTGATCGACATGCAGGATGCGCAGAAGCTCTACCAGCTCGGCAACGACGTGTCCGGCGTGCGCCTGAAACTGAAAGACATGTTCAAGGCGCAAGACGTCGCACGCGAGCTGACCGACACGATCCCCGGCGATCTCTACATTACCGACTGGACGCGCAGCCACGCGAATTTTTTTCGCGCCGTGCAGATCGAAAAGAACGTGATGTTCATCATTCTCACGCTGATCGTCGCGGTGGCGGCATTCAATCTGGTGTCCACGCTGGTCATGGCGGTCACCGATAAGCAACCCGACATCGCAATTCTGCGCACCTTGGGCGCATCGCCGATGTCGATCCTGAAAATCTTCATCGTGCAGGGCACGTTGATCGGCGTAGTCGGCACCGTGATCGGCGTGGTCGGTGGCGTCTTGATTGCGCTCAACGTCAGCGTGCTGGTGCCGGCGATCGAGCGCTTGCTGCGCGTCCAGTTTCTCGCGAAGGACGTGTATTACATCAGCGATCTGCCATCCGACCTGCAACTGCGCGACGTCGTCATCATCGCGCTGATGTCGCTCGTGCTCAGCTTGCTCGCGACGATCTATCCGAGTCTGCGCGCAGCTCGCGTGAATCCCGCGGAAGCGTTGCGCTATGAGTGAAGTCGTCATCAGCGCTCGGCGCGTCAGCAAAATTTTCGAGCAAGGCCCGCACAAGGTTCCGGTGCTGCTCGGCGTCGATCTCGAGATCCGCCGCGGCGAGAGCGTGGCGATCGTCGGCGCATCGGGATCGGGTAAGAGCACGCTGTTGCACATCATCGGCGGATTGGATGCGCCCACGGACGGCGAGGTGATGATTCTCGGTCACGACATCGCGTCGGTCAGCGAAGTCGAGAAAAGCCGCATTCGCAACGAAGCGCTCGGCTTCGTCTATCAATTTCATCATTTGCTCGCGGAATTCAGCGCGCAGGAAAACGTTGCAATGCCATTGCTGATTCGGCGCGCATCGCCGGCGCAGGCGAATGCACAAGCTGCGGAGATGCTGACGCAGGTTGGGTTAGCGCATCGCTTGACGCATCGTCCCGGCGAGCTGTCCGGCGGCGAACGGCAGCGCGCGGCACTTGCACGCGCATTGGTCACGCGGCCCGCATGTTTGCTCGCCGATGAACCGACCGGCAATCTCGATCGCCATACTGCCGAGGGCGTGCTGGAACTGATGCTGGAGCTGAACCGTACGCTGGAAACCAGCCTGATTATCGTCACGCACGACGCGACGATCGCAGCAAAGATGGATAAGGTTTTGCGCCTGGACGACGGCGTGCTGCAGGCGGCTGGTTGACGAGCCTGCGAATCCGCGCGAACCTAATACTCGACCGGCACCGGCTCGATACTGCGCCACAGGTACCATCGTTATAGAGAGCGGGGGGCGCTTTTGGTACGACGGGAAAATACTGTGCTTATTGCCTGTCCCGCGTCAACGCGATTTTGAGGTTTGCGTCGCCGTCATATGTTTAGATTTACTATCGATCGTCGCAGCACGGGCTCCGTTCCTCTCCATCGAGGTCGCAGCTTCGGCCGGACGCAATCGCGCCTCCACCGGGGTGGTATGTCCGCCACTTGGCCGAACCGACGGAGGAAATTGCGGACGAACGCGTTGGGATCGTCCGCGTACGCTTATTTTTCAAGCCATGTGATTACGTGACACAACTCACCGACAGCGCGTTCTTGGACTAACCTAGCAGCGAGGAGAACTCCGCGTGACAAACCCTGCCCCGGTGGGCCTCTTCTACAGCTACGCGCACGAAGACGAGTCGCTGCGCGACGAACTTGCGGGCCACCTAAAGATCCTCGAACGGCGCGGGCTGATTAGCGTCTGGCACGATCGCAAGATCGTCCCGGGGCAGGACTGGACGACAGCGATCGATGACGCACTTAATCGCGCCGAACTCGTGCTATTGCTGGTGAGCAAGGATTTCATCGGCAGCGATTACATCTTCGGCGTCGAACTGAAGCGAGCGATGCAACGCCAAGAAGAGCAAGCCTGCGACGTGGTGCCGATCATCGTGCGCGCAGTCGACATCGATCCGGATGACGCAGAAGCGCTGCCGTTCATGAAGCTACAGGCGTTGCCCACCGATCTGAAGCCGGTCACATCCTGGGGCAATCGCGACGAAGCCTGGACCCATGTTGCCAAGGGCCTGCGCGCTACCGTGAAAGCGATCCGCGTACGCCGGCCGCTAGCGGCCTTCTCGACGCCTAACGCCCCCGCTCCTTCGTTGTTTCGTACGGCGCCGGTCGCGGATCTCTTGCTCGATGGTGTCGTCAACGGCGTCATGGCGCAATTCGACGAAGCCGAGATGCAGCGACGCGGCCACCCGGTCCTCGACCATGCCCGCCAGGAGCTGAACCATGGCGCGCGAGCGCTGATCGATCTGCCCAAACAGAAGCGCGTGCTGTGGGTGGACGACCGTCCCGAAGGGAACCTCCATGAGGCGGCCGCACTAGCGAAATTGCAAATTGAGGTGGTGGGTGTGCGCTCGACCGACGAGGCTTTGTCACGCATCGCCTCAGACGCCCGCGCTGGCGAGGAGTTCGACTTAGTGCTCTCTGATTGGGACCGGCCGGAAGAAGGGCCCGATGCCACTGGTCTGTTACCACGGCGTATTCGATCCGGTTCGCCGCGCCGTGCGCGCCGCGCGCGTCACCGCCGAGGGTGCGCGCGGCGAAGCAGTGCTACCTTCCGAACTGCTGCCGCTAGTCCAGCAAGCACTCGCCACCTGAAGATCGACGTTACTACAGGCTGCGCGACGTTGCGTCGATGGGGAGTAATTTTGATCGTCTGCGATCAGCAAGGCGGCGCGCGCGGCGTCGCCTACTCTATCTTAATCACACCCGCGTCGAGGTCCGTATGATGTTCGTCGACTTGTCGGAGGAAACCGTCAGAAGGACACACTAAGGCCGGCTCGCTCACGAAGGAGTACTCCAACGCAACAGGCTTAATTTTCGATTTGCGTAAGAATCGTTGCAGGAGGGGAACGGGATAGTGTTGGAGCGGTAACGAATATGCGTCTGGCAGCTTTTCTAGTTCCTCATCAAGGTGTCGGAGCTGGTCGTGATGGCTTGCGTGACTTCGCCGCCTCGGCCGGTTCTCGTGCACCTGTGGCATCGGGACCAGTCTGATCAGCGTCCCCATGACGCCACGATTGCGGCGAAGATGGATAAGGTGCTGCGGTTGGACGACGGCGTGCTGCAGGCGGCTGGTTGACCATCGCCTGCGAATCCGCGCGAACCCTAATATTCGACCGGCACCGGCTCGATACTGCGCCACAGATACCATGTAGCAACCGTGCGATACGGCGCCCACGGTTTCGCGAGCTTGCGCAGCCGCTTTTCCGTCAGCGG
>JBDTMS010000472.1:0-4154 GCA_039934195.1 Betaproteobacteria bacterium | reverse complement strand
GGGCCGGGCGTATGCGATGCGCTCATGGCAAACTTCTCGAAACAGGAGATGCTGAATGACGATCACGGGAAGTTGCCACTGCGGGAAAAATGCGTTTCGTATCGAGGGCGACGTTCCAGAAAAACTGACTCGCTGCACGTGCTCGTTTTGTTCCAAGCGCGGTGCGCTGGTGGCGTACTACCAGCCGGATCAATTTCAAATCACGAGCGCAACCACCGACGACGCGATTTACCGCTGGAATACGAAACTCGTGGCCCATCACTTCTGCAGTGCGTGCGGGTGCGCCTTGTTCTCCGACAGCCCGGCCTTCGAGAAGGACGGCAGCTGGGACAAAAAAAGCGCCGCATCGGCGTCAACGCACGCCTGTTCGATGACTTCGATGCCGATGCCGCACATGTCGTCGTTATCGACGGCAAGAATCTCTGGTAGCGGCCCATGGGCAACGGGCAGTCTTAGTGATGTACGAAGCGGTTACTCGGCCCGCCATTTAAACGTTCGAGCAGACGGCATCGCGTCGTCGGCTGATCCTCGCCGCTCGCGCATCCGCATGCGCTAAAAATAAAGCACAACGCGCCTGCTTGACCGTTCACGCCGCAGTCGGCAACATCGAAGCATGCACCTGAACACCTGGCTCATCTACCTCATTGCTGCGATCGGCCTGTCGCTATCGCCCGGACCTAACGGCCTGCTCGCGCTCACGCACGGTGCTCTGCACGGTCGGCGCAAGGCCCTGTACACCATCTTCGGCGGCGCCTTCGGCTTCGTCGCTGCCGTTGCGCTTTCCATGTTCGGCATCGGCGCTCTGCTCAAAGCTTCACTGATCTGGCTGACGGTGATGAAATGGATAGGCGGTGCCTACCTCGTTTGGCTCGGCATTCAAGTCTGGCGGTCGCCGCCGATCGGCATCGAATGCGATGGTGCAGCGGAACCGCGAGCGGGTTGGTCGCTGTTTCAGCAGGGCGCGCTGTCCGCACTGACCAATCCGAAAGCGCTGCTCTTCTTCACCGCTTTTCTCCCGCAGTTCATCGACCCGGCGCGAAGTCTTTTCGTCCAGTTCGTCATCATGGCGGGAACGTTTGCAGCAATCGAAATCGCCACCGAAGTATTTATCGCAAGCATGGCTCACCGCATCAGCCCATGGCTTCGACGAGTCGGGCGGCGCTTCAACCGCGCTTGCGGCGGCGTGTTTATGGCGATCGGAACTGCACTGCCGTTTCGCGGTTAGGTGTCGACGTACCGACATCGTCCTGAGATTGCGGGTCTGCAGTGCTCGTACGATGTGATCCAGATGGCGCCGGACGGACCAGGCATGCACGCCCATCTGCTCATCGGGCGCGCGTGTCCGACCGGGTTACGTTTCGAGTGAGTCCGGCGCAGTTCGCGCATTACATGTGATAGGTAGTTGTGACGGGACGAGGGAAGTGTGCGGAGTATTGCAGACCTTCATCATGTGCTACGTAACACTAGGCGCGCGGTTATATCAATCAATCGCCGTGCTATCGTTTTATTAATCAAATGATGGTCCTTAGTGCATCATCTGATGAAGTTCAACAACAGCCGTTTTGGCAAGCGTCTAAGGAATCTGCCAGACGTTCAAATGAAGTTATGCACAGGAGCAGAGTCGTCGAGCGGTCGGAGGCGTATGCTTCTCTCGCTGCAGCCAAGGCGCTTGTAGCGCACATGAGCAAGTGAGAATGCAGGCGTCTAATCCGTCCTTCAAGCGGACGCCCCGAAAGCGGGACGCCGCTTAAGTCACACGTTTGGGGCGTCAGACACCAGAGGGATGTGAGGATAGATCGAACCCGCGCAGAACGCCTCATGCGCATCTACGCACGAATCGGCGATCTCCTCAATGAGGCAACGCAGGTAGTTGGCACTTCCGGACGAGGAGGAGCAGAAATTGCACCGGCGTGGAATTGGAACGATCATGGGCGATCTGTGAGTTGGTCTTCAGCTGCCAATCGTCCGCGGGCATCGTGAGCTCGATCCAGACAAAAGAGGGCATGACTAGCGCATGAAAGTCAACGTCAGCAGCCCAACAACGCGCTCCAAGCGACGTGCGAGAGCGCACGCGCTTGAGCGTAGAAGTTATATTTCAGGAAAGACATCGTGCTGAATCGTGCTGTGGTTATTCTTCGGTATAAACAGCCGTTCGTTGACTGGATCAATGCGGCGGATCCAAATCCGATTCACAAGATGACCTTGGCGGATGTGCACGACGACAGCGCGGCATATTTAGTTGAGGTTGAAGACGAACAGGAATTTGAAGAGTGGTTCAAACTCAACGGCGTAATTCTGTTCGAGGAAGAACTGAATGGCTGGTACACGGACCCGGATCTTTGGCCGCAGGACCGCTCGGGCGATTTGTTCAAGCAGTGGTGTACCTTCGAGCTTCACACTCTGGTGTACGACAGGGGTGGCGCACCACTGTTTGACGATGAAGCGGAAGATGGAAATGAGATATGACAGGCCCTTGCATGCGACGTGCGAAACGCACACGCGTGAGGAGTAGCGTAAAACACCACCATGGAAGAAAGGGCACCTTTGGCAGGGGGTCACCCATTAGCTGTAATAGCTACGACTTGATCGAATCTCGCCGACAAAGCCGACAACCCCATCAGCATAGTCGGCGTGTCCGTCAGATCAAGTCTTGGTTAGGATCCGGACGGTTATCGCAATGGAGCTTCGCTTTTGTGTTGTCGCTGCTCGCCGCTTTGCCACTTATTGGCCTTCACGCAGGTGCGAACGACTATTGCCACGGGTTTGTTGGCGGTACTGGTCATCTTGTTCTCCTGTGTGGCTGATTGGGCGAGTACTAGTCGCCGTCACTCTATCGGCCTGCTTTGACGCGCGTCTTAACTGAGTAGCTCAGCTTGTCGCCTCGGTTCTGCGAAGTACGCCAGTACGTACCAAGACGCTTAGATGTTCTTGAATTTCGTCCCAGGCAGTCGCCTTGGCATTCGTGTGCCAAGCCAGCGCCTCATTGCCGGTGAATGCTTTATGTCGCAGAAGTTGCTCATAGAACGAAACCCATTCGCCGTTTACTTCGATCTCTTGATCGCCCTGATACAGGTGAACCGCTTGCTCTCCGGTTCGGTCTGTCCCGATCGCATAGGAAAGCGATCCATGGTTGCTGAGCTCAAACCGGTCAGAGCGCGCGATGGGTGTGTCAGAACTGTCGACCTCTAGAGCCACATTTGGCTGCGGTGGCCGCACCATTTCCTGATACATGCGGTTTACTTCTAGTCCCTTGGGCGAGACCTCGGTCATAAGTTTGGAGAGCTCGCTCCAACGCTCGCTGAAGAATTCCTGCACTGCCGCGGGCAGGCGACCATTGTCTTCGCTCAAGGCTGCCGGCAGATATCGCCATTTCGGATCGTCGATGACGTGGGCCGGCGAACATCTGCGTCCAGGTTGCAGTGGTAAGCCGGCTTCCGGTGTCGGGATAATCGGGCGCGTTGGACTGCTGGTATCTGGCGAAGACGGCAGCACTGATCGGCGGGCCGAAGATCACGTCAGGATTGCCCCAGATGATTTTCTGACCGGCGGAAAATCTGTACATATTGTTCTGCAAGCGCACAGACCTGTGATTGACATCGATCGTTGCGCCCGCCGGACCGGCGAGCAAGAGCGCATAGTCGTTTGAGGGCGCGTTTTGAAAGAACAAATTGTTCTTGAAGTTCATTCTGCCGGTGTCGCCGCCGGCGTAGCTGCTGTCGCCGAGGCTTTGCTTTTTGGCGTCGTTTTGTCCATAGAGCATTACGAACTGACCGGCATCCACGAACGTGTTGTTGTAGATCACCGGCGGGTTCGGAAAATCGTAGGCGACGAATCCGTGTCCGACAAAGGTGTTGAAACGCGCGATGTGAAAGCCGCTCACCGCGACATAATAAGAGCCCTCCAGCGGCGCTCCCGAATGCACTTTGAACGCGCCCATCCCGTGAAGGCAAGATTGCCTTCGATCAGATAGTGATGGTTAATGCCGTGCCCGCCCACATCGATGGGATCTTCGCCGGCGTTCTCAGAGCCGTTGTCATGCACGATATTGTTCTTCACCAGCACATGGTGCGTGCCGCCGCTGCCGCTGCCGACTTGAATGCCGTCGTAATTGCCGGTACCCGCGTTGCCCCAGACTTCATTGCTGTCGATGCGAT
>JBDTMS010000471.1:0-4163 GCA_039934195.1 Betaproteobacteria bacterium | reverse complement strand
ACCACCGGAGAGAGCCCAAAATGCCCGATGCCGTAATCGTATCAACCGCACGCACCCCGCTGTGCAAATCATGGAAGGGTGCACTCAATATGACGCACGGCGCGACGATGGGCGGTCACGTGGTGAAACACGCGCTCCAGCGCGCCGGGATTGACGCCGCCGAGGTCGAAGACGTCATTATGGGTTGCGCAAATCCTGAAGGTGCGACGGGTGGCAACATCGCTCGTCAGATCGCGTTGCGCGCCGGTATGCCGGTATCGGTATCCGGCATGACGGTCAATCGGTTTTGTTCTTCCGGTCTGCAGACGGTCGCGCTCGCGTCGCAGCGCGTACTCACGGGCGAAGGCGACATCTTTGTCGCGGGCGGCGTCGAGTCGATCTCGTGCGTGCAGAACGAGATGAACACGCACATGTATCAGGAAGACTGGCTGACCGAGCACAAGCCGGAAATTTATTGGACGATGCTCGCCACTGCCGAGAACGTCGCCAAGCGGTACAACATTTCGCGCGAGGCGCAGGATCGTTATGGCGTCGACAGTCAGCTCAGGGCGGCAAAGTCGCGCGTCGAAGGCAAGTTCAAAGACGAGATCGCGCCGATCACGACCACCATGAAGACGGTCGACAAGAACAGCGGCGCAGAATCGACGAAGGAAGTCACCACGTCGGACGACGAAGGCATCCGCGCCGATACGAATTACGAAGGCGTGTCGAAGATTCGCACGGCGATCGAGGGCGGCGTGATTTCCGCCGGCAACGCGAGCCAGTTCTCCGACGGCGCAGCGGCGCAGGTCATCATGAGCGATAAAACCGCGGCGGCGAAGGGTCTTAAGCCGCTCGGCATCTTCCGCGGCTTCGCGGTCGCGGGCTGCGAGCCTGACGAGATGGGGATCGGACCGGTCTACGCGATTCCGAAATTGCTCAAGCGCACCGGCTTCAAGGTCGAAGACATCGGTCTATGGGAGCTCAACGAAGCGTTCGCCGTGCAGGTGATCTACTGCCGGGACAAGCTAGGTATTCCGAACGATCGTCTAAACGTCGACGGCGGCGCAATTGCCATCGGACATCCGTACGGCGTGACGGGCAGCCGTCTGGTCGGGCACGCGCTTATCGAGGGCAAACGCCGCGGCGTCAAGTATGTCGTGGTGACGATGTGCGTCGGCGGTGGGATGGGCGCAGCGGGGCTGTTCGAAGTCGCTTAGTAGCGAGCACCGTTTGCTCGAGCTTGGGTCGGCTCTGCATGTGTTGTCGAAGATAAACTAGGCGCTGCACATGGACGAGATGCCCGACGACGATTGGCCGTCACCCCTGGCTGAACCGCTTCCCGCACCACCGGTTGAACCGATTCGGCCGCTGGTCGAAGGAGCACGCTGGTCGTCCTCGCCGATGGCCGAGCAGTTGTTACATGACAGCCAGGCGTTCTACGCCGACTGGTCAGCGTTGCATGCGTCCCCGCCCTATGCGATCTATCACTACACCGGCGGGGCCGGCCTCACCGATATTCTCGAATCGGGGCTGTTGCGCGCGAGCGATCTGCTGTATCTCAACGGCTCGCGCGAGATGCGCTACACCTATCGGCTGATTCGCGAGCAGCTACACACGCGATGGTCGGCTGCCGATCCGGTGCTCGGGGAGTTCTGCGTGCAGGCCGAAACGGCGCTCGATCCGCGCAACTGGGATCGCAATGTGTTTCTCGCATGCTTCTGCGAAGACGGCGACGCGCTTACGCAATGGCGTGCGCATAGCCGTGAGGGCGGCTATGCGCTGGGCTTGCGCACCGCTGCGCTCGACAGCGTCGGCGTGCGCAACCATCGTGCGGCGTTGAGGCGGGTCATCTATTCGGTCGATCGTCAGAAGGCGTCGATCGAGCGCATGCTCGATCGCGCCGTCGACGTGGCGCGCCACATTGCGCTGCATCCCGCTGCAGAGCGAGATGCAGCGAGCGTCACGCTATTCGAGTTTCTCGCCGATCATGCGCTCGAGCTCGCCGCATGCTTCAGGGCGCCAGCGTTCCAGCAAGAAGCCGAGTGGCGTCTTGCAATCGCGCTCGATACGAGCTTCTCAGGTGAGGGTACCTGGCAAGTCAAGTTCAATGTCGAGGCCGGACATCCCGTACCCTATGTCGAGCTCGACATCTCACCGAAGGTAGGCGGTGGTAAATCGCCGGTGGCCGAGGTCGTGTGCGGCACGCTCGATCGTGGCACGCTCGCTGCGCGCTCGGTCGGGCTGTTGCTGAAGAGCCGCGGCAATGCGAGCGCCCGCGTGCGCTCGTCGACGTTGAGCCTATTCGATTGATCTACGCTGTCGTGATCTACACCGGCGTCATTTCCTGGAGCCATTCATCATGAGTGTTCGCGATTTATTATCGGTCGACGGCAGAGTCGCTATCGTTACTGGAGGCTCACGCGGGCTCGGCCTGCAAATCGCAGAAGCATTGGGCGAAATGGGTGCGATGATTGCCATCACTGCACGCAAACAATCCGAGCTCGATCAAGCCGCATCGCACTTGCGCTCGGAAGGCGTGGAAGTGATGACCATCGCGTGCGATCTGCAGGACATGAGCGCGGCGCAGGCGCTGCCGGCAAAGGTGATGGCGCAATGGAATCGCATCGATATCCTGGTCAACAACGCGGGCACGACATGGGGGGCTGCCGCCGAAGAGCATCCCCTCGAAGCCTGGCAGAAGGTGATCAACTTGAATCTCACCGCGGTGTTTGCGCTGACGCAGGCGGTCGGCACCGCAGCCATGATCCCGGCGCGCTACGGGCGCATCGTCAATATTGCATCGGTTGCCGGAATGCAGGGCACGGACGCGCGCTTCATGTCCACCGTTGCCTACAACACCAGCAAGGCCGGCGTGATTAACTTTACGCGACAGATCGCGTCCGAATGGGGGCGCTATGGCATCACGTCGAACGCGATCGCACCCGGTGTATTCCCGACAAAAATGGCGCGCGGCATGATCGATCGCTGCAACGATTTCATCCTCGATCGCACGCCGCTCGGCCGGCTCGGCGGCGACGAGGATCTCAAAGGCGCAGCGTTGCTGCTGGCGTCCGACGCGGGCGCCTACATCACCGGCCAGACCATCGCGGTCGACGGCGGCATGACATCAATCTAGCGGCGCGCGAGATCGACCGAGCCGGCCGGTGTAGACTGCAATCGCTCCCCAACTTCAAAACTTTCTATGACCAAAATCGTTTCTGCCGGACTGGCCGGAGGCGTCACGGCGCGCCCAGCGATCGTCGCGTCGGGTGCATTGATAGCGATACTCGGCAGCGGCTGTGCTCACGCGGTATGCCTCGTCGATCTCAGCGGCACATGGCAGCAGACGCATACCGTTATTCAAGGCAACAAGCTGCGCGATGACTCGCAGGCATGGACGTTCAAACCGAAAGGCGCCATGCAGTTCACCAAGACCAAACCGCGGCTTAGCATCGCCGGCAGCTACACCTGCCAGGGCAACATGATCTTCATCACCGGGCGAATGAACAACCAGTTCAAGATCACCGAGCACGGCCTCGATGACATGACTTGGGAGAGCGAGCGCGGCGCCACGATCTATGTGAAGCGGCCGACCAAGTGAAGCAGTGCTGCGAGATCAGGATTGCGGTGCAAGTGTAAGGGCGGCCGTGAGTGACACAGCGTTCGACATCTACATCCCGTTCGTCGACCATCTCGGCATCGCGCTGCTGAGCAAAGAAAACGGGCACGTGACGATTCGGTTCGATCCGCGCCCTGAACATTTCAATAGTTGGAAGACCGTCCACGGCGGCGTACTGATGACGCTGCTCGATGTCGCGTTGGGCAGCTCGTCGCGCTCGCTAGATACGACATGCGTCGGTGCAACCACGGTGGAGCTCAAAGCAAATTTTTTGTCCGGCGCGGCAGGCACGGTGATCGGCGAAGGTCACGCGCAGCGCGCGGGGCGCTCGCTGATTTTCGCGGAGGGCGAGCTGAAAACGCCGGACGGCTTGCTGCTGGCGAAAGGCTCGGGCACGTTCAAGCTTCTCTACCCAAAACCAACGGAGTAATACACGTGGCCCTCGATCCGCAGATGGAAATCGTACTCGGCATGGCGAAGAAATCCGGCCTGCCGGAGTTCTGGCAGCTCACGCCGGACCAGGCGCGCGAAGAATACTTGCGGCGCGTGCGCCGTCTCGAAG
>JBDTMS010000470.1:0-4166 GCA_039934195.1 Betaproteobacteria bacterium | reverse complement strand
GCGTTCGACAACCACCCCTTCCTGAAGGCAGGTGTACTGCTGCTTCAAGCGCGAGCCGTCTTTCTTATGCAGCAGGTTGAACGAGATCGCGCTGCTCGACTGCGTTGCCGAGTAAAGCTTGACCGGGATCGACACCAGGCCGAAGGAAATCGTCAATGATGCAATCGATCGAGCCGCCATGTCGTACCCCTTTTCTTGGATTATTTTCTAAGCTTATTTACGTCCGCGCGGATTATTTGCAGCCGCGCGCAAACGCGAGCTGCCCGCATCACAGCTTGCCCAAAACTTTTCCCAGGCTCTGCTTGCGCGTGAGCGCTTCGCGCCAGACATCGCCATCGCGCCTCAGGCGCTCGATGACGTTGGTGAGCCGATAGTCCAGCGGATGTGCATCCGCCAGCTCGTCCCAGGTCAACGGCATCGATACCGCCGCGCCCGGCGACCCACGCGGCGAATAAGCCACATTCAGCGCTTTGCCGCGGACGTTCATGTTGTAGTCCATGAAGATCTTGCCGGTCCGCTTGGTCACCGTCCATTCCATCGTAATCTCTTTCGGGTGCTGCCGCATCAGGTGCCGGCCGACAGTCTCGCACACTTGCCGCACCGTATCGAAGTCGAGCTTACGCTCGATCGGCACGAACACGTGCAGCCCGGTCTTGCCCGATGTCTTCACGATCGATTCGAGCATCATCCCCTGCAGCAGTTCCCGCAGCCAGAACGCGACCTCCTTGCCCTTCTCGAATGCCCTCGCATTGAGCTCCGGTTCCGCGCCGGGTGCCTCGTGTCCCGAGTAGATGTATGGGTCGATGTCGAACACCAAGTAGTCGGGAAGATTGAGCACCGAGCCGGCGATCGACTCGGCCGAGCTCGCGAAGTCCGTGCTTTTGCTGCCGGCGTCCGGTGCGACTCGCGAGCGCGAATGCCAGACGTGGAATTCCACGGTTCCCGCCTGTGCCAGCCACAGCAGAGTCGGCAAGTTGTTGCACACCAGGTAGGCATGCTGCTCGCGCTTGCTCTGCGAATAAACCGTGATCGTGTCGACATAGTCAGGCAGCGCATTGTCCCAATGCTTTTGATAGAAGCGCTCGCCGTAGATGCCACCGGGCATGCGGATCATGGTCAGCGGGCGATCGGCAAGGTGCGGCAGCAGCAGCGGCGACACCGCAGCCAGGTAGCGCAACAGGTCCCGCTTGGTCAGCTCAGGCTGCTCGAACGCGGGGTCCGCCGGCCAGTACACGCGATCCAGATGCGTGAGCCCCACTTGGTGCCGGCTCACCGTCAGCTCGAGGTTTGCCTGTCTGCTGTCGAGCTGGTGCAGTACATCGTCGACGTGCCCGGTGGTTGCCCCCGTCGGCTGCGCGTCGGGCGCATTCGCGCCAGGCCGCCGTATACCCGCCGGATCGACGTCGTCGCGCAGGCGCAGGAATACCGGCGCGCGGAGATGACCATCCGGCGTCCACTCGGCAAATCTGATCTCTGCGACCAGCTCGGGCGTCAACCAGATCGTCGGCTTGTGCAGCGGCGGCTTTTCGCTGAACGGACAGCGCGTCGAGCGCAGCGCATCGAAGCGCTGCTTGGTGTCGCTCAGCGTGGCGTCATCGAAGCCGCTGCCGACATGCCCGGCATACTGCAGCTTGCCGCTGTTCCAGTAGCCGACGAGCAAAGCGCCGAGGTCACTGCGCGCGCCGATCCCTTTGGTATAGCCGCCTACGACGAACTCGGCACTGTGCGTGGCTTTCGTTTTCACCCAGCTCGGCGAGCGTCGGCCGACCTGATAGATCGAATCCTTGCGCTTCGATACGATGCCTTCGAACCCGTGCGACAACGCGGCGGCATACAGCGTGTCGCCGTCTTCGTGCGCATGGACGACTTGCAGCTTCGGCGAGGGCAGCAGGCATTGCGCGAGATAGCGGCGTCGCGCGAGATACGTCGCGCCGCGTAGATTGACGCCCGCGAAGTGCAGCAAGTCGAAAGCATAGAACACGCACGGCGTCGCGCGCTCCGCCGCTGCGATCTCGCCTGCGGTCTTGAGCTGCGCGCGATTCTGCAGCGCGTTGAATGACGGTTTGCCGTCCGCCGAGAACGCCACGATCTCGCCATCGACCAGCATGCTGCTCACCGATTGCGCTGCCAACTCTGCGACGACATCGGGAAACGCCCGAGTCAGATCGAGACCGCGGCGCGAGCGCAGCTCGACGCTATTGCCGTCGATGAACGCGAGCAGCCGATAGCCATCGAGCTTCGGCTCGTGCATCCAAGCGGCATCGCCCGGTACGGCCTCACCGAGATCGGCCAGCATCGGCGATAGATTTGTCGGCAGCGTTTCCGCCGGTCCGGATGGCGTGAGCTGTGCTGCCACCGCGCGCTCGCGTGGCGGTGCGCCGGCGATTTCTCCCACGGTCAGGCCGGAAATCACTGAACGCGGGTTGTGCAGAACATCGTCCGTGGTTACGAAGCGATCCTTGTGTTTGAGCAGCAGCCAGCTCTTCGCGTCCGTCGTGCGGATCAGCGCGAACGAGCCTTTGAGTTTTTCGCCGCGCAAAAAAATGCTTAGCTTGCCTTTCTCGAGTCCCGCACGCAGTCGAGCTTGCGCTGCGTCGCGGTCGTGAAACCAGTACGTGCCATCGTCGTCTGGCGAATAGACGCCGCAATCCCAGACGATCATGTTGCCGCCGCCGTACTCCCCGACGGGAATGACGCCCTCGAACGCGGCGTAGTCGAACGGATGATCCTCGGTCTGCATCGCCAGACGCTTGTGCGCCCGGTCGAGCGACGGGCCTTTCGGCACCGCCCACGACTTCAGCACAGCGTCTAGCTCGATGCGCAAATCCCAATGCAGACGGCTCGCTGCGTGCTGTTGCACGACGAACAGCAACGGGCCTGGACGCGGCGGATTCGGGGCAAGCGGACCGGGCTCGGTAGTGATGTCGAAGGCGCGTTTTGCTGCGTACGCTCGCAGCGCTTCCGCGGGAGGCTGCGTGTGCGCCGATGGATCAGTGGCGAGCGGCGCAGAACTGGCGGTTGGCTTTTTGGCGGGCATGCGCCGTTGTGATGACCGGCTTATCGACTGGGTACGATCGCCGCCGTCGAGCTGCGCATAGTCGCGTCGCGGCTACGAGTTTTTCAAACGTGCGCAGACGAAATCGAGCCTGGCCTCGGCATGCGTGTTGACTTGCACGTCTTCCCATAAACGCTTCGGCATCGGGCCGGATGCCCACACTACGGTGCCGTCGACACCGAGCATCTCGATTTCAACGACGCGGTTGATGCGGCGTCCGCAATCGAGCTCGACTTTGCCTACGGATTCGTTGAACACGCGCGGCGTGCCGCCGAAATTCTCAGTCAATGGTTGCGTGTAGACGCCCTTCTTGACGATGCGCACGGTATCGGCTTCGACGGTGATGGATGCGACGTCGACGTAATACGTCGCCTGCTGATCGGCACCGACTTCGACCCACTCTGCCGCGCTCGCGTCGACACCGATGAGCAGCGTCGAAAACAGCACGATCCACTTCATCGTTGTCTCCCGTTTATGTGCAAGCCGCATCGCGCACACGCAGCGCGGCGTCGCCGTTTTATCTACTGCTGTTGCTGCCCGGCCTGCGCTGCGACGCGGTCGAAGGCACCGTCGTAATCGGGCGCGCGGCGCAGATCGAGCGTCAGCGGAAAGTTGGCGCCCGGCCGTTCAGCGCGCACCTGCATCGGACCAGGCGTATGACCGAACGGCACGAAGCGCGCGATCCGGCGTGCGTCTGCTTCATTGGCGTTAACCGGGAAACGGTCGTAGCTGCGCCCGCCCGGATGCACGACGTGGTAGGCGCAGCCGCCGATCGATTTGCCGCTCCACAGATCGACCAGGTCAAATACCAGCGGTGAGTGCACGCCGATCGTCGGATGCAGCGCAGACGGCGGCTGCCACGCACGATAGCGGACCGCGGCGACGTATTCGGCTTGCGTGCCGGTCGCGGTCAGCGGCAGCGGCCGGCCGTTGCAAGTCACCGCATAGCGATCGGCCGGCAAGTTGGCCACCTTCACCTGCAGCCGCTCGACCGATGAGTCGACGTAGCGCGACGTCGCGCCGGTTGCCACTTCCTCGCCGAGAACGTGCCACGGTTCCAGCGCCTGGCGCAACTCGATCTGCACGCCTTGATACGCCACTGTTCCGTAGC
>JBDTMS010000469.1:0-4166 GCA_039934195.1 Betaproteobacteria bacterium | reverse complement strand
AATCGCAGCGGCGCTCGTTGCGACCGTCGCCGGTCTTGCCGTCGCGATACCTGCGCTGTTCGGCTACAACTATCTGGCGTCGCGGATTCGCGAGGTCAGCAACGAGATGACCGTGTTCGCGGATGAGCTGGTGACACGCATGGCAGAGCGTTATGCCCCGTGATCCCTGCGTCGGACGCTGACCGATCATGCACGTACAAGCCGACAACGCCCCGTACGACGACATCAACGTCACGCCGATGCTGGATCTCGCGTACGTGCTGTTGGTGATTTTCATCATCATGACAACGGCGTCGGTGCAAGGGATCAAGGTCAATCTGCCGAAAGCGAGCGACACGCCAAGCTTGGCGAAGCCGCGCACCAAAGCAATCACGATTCGCGAAGACGGCCAGGTGTTTCTCGATGCTTATCCGGTCACCATCCCGGAGCTCGAGCAGCGCTTGCACGGCTTGCGCGCAGCCGATCCGTCGCTGCCGGTGGTTGTGAAAGGCGACTCCGCTGTTCAGTACGGCAAAGTGATCGAGGTGCTCGAGATGCTCGGTCGTCTCGATATCACGCAACTCGGACTAGTCACCCAGCGCATCGTGAAATAGGAGACGACCATGCAATGGGACGAAGTCAATCAAACGGCGAGCGGTGCGCGTAACCCGTGGCCGATGCGGATGTGGATTACAACTGCAGTTTGCGCATTTCTCGCGTTGATTGCGTTCGCAGCATTTGCGCTGATGAATGAGAAGCAACCGATCAAGCGTCAGATCGTGCAGATCTCGCTCCTCAAGCCGCCGCCGACTGTTCCGCCGCCGCCGCCGCCGGAGCAGAAATTACCCGAGCCGCAAGTGAAGGAAGAAGTGGAGTTACCGGAACCGGAAGCGAAGCCCGTGGAAGCGGAAGCGCCGCCGCCGGGAGAGCAGCTGGGGCTCGACGCGAACGGCTCCGGCGAAAGTGATGGCTTCGGCTTGGCCGCCAAGAAAGGCGGCAACGACATCACCACGATCGGCGGCGGGGGCAATGGCAACCGCGCGCATTTCGCGCTATTCACCGGGTTGGTACAACGCCGGCTGCAGGAACAATTTCTCAAGAACGACAAGCTGCGGCGCTCCGACTATCGCGCGGTAGTGAGCGTGTGGTTTACACCCGAAGGTACGGTCGATCGCTATGAGTTGATCGGCTCCAGCGGCAACCCCGAGGTTGACCAGAACATCAAAATCTCTCTGCAGGATATGCCTGCGCTGAGGCAGCCGCCTCCGGCAGATCTGCCGCAACCGGTGCGGCTTCGCGTCACCTCGCGCGGCGCCGGTTAGATCGATTGGCGCATGCAGTCCAGAGCAGTTGAATGCCATTCCCAACCCCTACCACACCAATCTCGTTCTTCCATGAAGCTCATCACGTATTGGTGTGCTGCGGCCCTTGCGTGGTCAGCCGCACCCGCCCTGGCGGTCGATCCCAAACCACCGACAGACGGCTCCAGCGCGCCGGCGGAGCCGTCACGGAACACGCCGAAGAAGACGGTGAAGAAAAAAAAAGCGATACCGAAATCGGCTGGAACATCGAGCGCAAAGCCGGCCGAGAAAGCTCAAGCAGTGGCTGCGCCGCCCTCAGCAACTGCCGCCACTGCACGTCCCCCTTCGTTGACCCAACCGGGTGAACGAGAAGGTCTCGAACGCTTGCGCGATACGACAGCGCGATTGATTCAACTGCTGGTGCAGGAAAAAGTCATCACGCAGCAGAAGGCCGACGCGCTGATGCAGGAAGCCCAGCTAGGCGGCGTGGCTACTACACAACCCGGCGCGTCCGCGTCGCCCACGCCTGCGGCATCGTGTGACGTCGCCGCTGCGCCGCCGTCCGCCAAAAATGTCGTGCGCGTACCGTATGTACCGGAAATCGTCAAGAACGAAATCCGCGATCAGGTTCGCGACGAGGTCATCGCACAAGCGAAAGCAGAACACTGGGCTGAGCCGAACGCAATCCCTGAGTGGGTAGACCGACTCGCATTCGAGGGCGACGTTCGCTTGCGCTATCAAGGCAACTTCTTCCAACCGTCGAATGTGCCGGCCGCGATCTATCAAACGATCACCGGTAACACCAACGTGCAAAACACGACCAACGATGAAACGTGGTGGCGGATACGCGCACGCCTCGGCGTGCGCGCGCACATCGCCGATGGCTTGGATGCCAAAGTCAGTGTCGCGACTGGCAACGCGCAAAATCCAATCTCGCTGAATCAGGATTTCGCGAACTATTTCAGCGGCTACTCGGTCCAGCTTGACAACGCATTCGTTCGCTACGCACCGCGAGACTGGGCGACGGTTACTGCAGGCCGGTTCCCGAAGCCGTTTTTCAGCTCCGAGCTGGTTTGGTGGGACGATCTCGTCATGGACGGTGCAGCGATTACCGCCAAGCCGAAATTGACGAACGACATCACCGGCTTCGTCACCGGTGGGGGCTTCCTGGTGCAGAGTCCACAATCGTCTCCCGTCACGCCCGATCCGAAGACAAAGTTTCTGCTCGGTTTACAAGGCGGCGTCGATTGGAAGCTCGGCTCGCGCACCAAGTTGAAGCTCGGCGTTGCGTACTACGACTTCCAGAATCTCGAGGGTCAGCGCAATACGATCGATGCGCCCAACGCGTTGGACTGGACCGCGCCGAAGTTCACCCAGAAGGGCAATGCGCTGTTCGACAGTAACTTCGGTACCGGCAACCCCGCGCGCTATGCGCTGGCGTCCAAGTTCAAGGAGCTGAATCTGACCGCCGCGCTGGACCTCGCGCAATTCGATCCGTATGTCGTACGCGTCTCGGGCGATATCGTGAAGAATCTCGGCTTCGATCGCGAGGAAATCTTCCGGCGCACCGGTCTGCAAGTCCCGGCCGCTCGCGATCACGGCTATCAAGGCCAAGTGCAGTTTGGATCTGCCGATATCCAGAAGTTCAACGACTGGCAGGTATTCCTGATGTATCGCTATTTGCAAGGCGATGCGGTGCTCGACGCGTTCAACGATCCCGATTTCCACCAGGGCGGCACCAACACCAAAGGCTACACACTCGGTGTGCGCTACGGTCTTGCGTCCAATGCCTGGTTGCGATTCCGCTGGATGTCGGCGGACGAGATCGACGGTCCGCCGCTGGCGATCGATGTGTTGCAGATGGATTTGAATGTGCGATTCTAGACATCTCCCATTGTTTGCCACGGCCGCCCTCAGGATCTTAGGCCTCGCTCTGTGGAGCGCGTCGCTCAGCGGGCCCGTGCTCGCAGAGCAACCGTCCCGTGAGCGCGAAGCGGTGCGCCGGTTTCAGCAGCAGATCGCCAAGTTGCAGCAGGAAAATGCGCAGTTGCAGCGGGACAAGACCGAAACCGAAGGCAAGCTGAAGCTTGTCGAAGCAGAACGCGACAAGCTCAAGCTCTACGAGCGCAGACTCGCTAATGCAGAGCGTGGTTCGCGGGCGCTACGAGACGCAAACAGCAAGCTGCAGACTGAGCTCGTGTCGGGTGCGCAGCGGCTGCGCGAAGTGCAGACCGACTACCAACGCCAGTTGAGCGAGGTGCGTGGGCAACTGGAACAGAGCCGCAGCTCGCTAACCGAGACGGTCCAGCGCAATGAGCGGCAGGCAGCGACACTGACCGCCGGCGTGCAAGACCAGGAAAAGCGCGCCGCGCTCTGCGAAAGTGCCAATCGAGATCTGTACGTCGTCACGATGGACTTGATTGACCATTACAAGTCGAACCGTGGTGCATGGGAGAAATTTCTGCTGACTGAGCCGTTCACAGGCGTGAAGTCGGTACGCGTGGAAAATTTGTTGGAAGACATGCGTGATCGGGCACAAGCGGCAAAGGTCACGGCTTCGCCAGCGGCGGCGCCCGTGCAACGGTGATATCGAATCAAGTGGGAAGGCGCCGCCGAGCCGTCGCGACGGTTATCCCGAGCGACCGCAGTGGGGCGATGGCGACCGTTCGCTGAAATCCCGATCTTATCGGGCGGTGTCCTTCTGGTCGATTCCGTTTACGACATCGGCGACCACATGGCCGTAGTCGCATTTCTGCTCCACGTCAGCCCCACGTTCGGTGACCATCTAGGGAAGCTCTGAACAAGTCTTGCGTGCGTGACCGGGGTGATTTGGGCCGAGGGCAAGAGGGCGAGGACGCCGTGTAGCCCGCCTACACCAGGAGGAGC
>JBDTMS010000468.1:0-4166 GCA_039934195.1 Betaproteobacteria bacterium | reverse complement strand
CACAGTGACGGCGGTACCCGAGCCAGCGACGTACGGGCTGTTAGGCGTCGCGCTGACACTGCTCGGCATAGTCGTTCGACATCGCCGTTGGGTCTGATGGCGTTGAAATCCACCGCGACGCGACTGCCGTTTCCAGGCATGAGCGCCGCGGTGGCATTGAATTCTCGCTAAATACGACGTTCGCCGCCAAGCGGATTTACTCGTACGTCGACGAACAGGGAACGCCGCGTTTCTCCAACGTGCCCTCGGATGCTAGATATCGCTCGCTCACGCAACAGCGTGAGCATCGCAGCGATGCTCCGCCACGAACTCGGCGAGTTGTAAACGACGATAGTGCGATGACGGCGTCGTCATCCTATCCGGATCATCCGATCCCTTGCATATACGGCTCCGCCTGGTGACGCCGTTGCTTGCGACACCGGGACCTGCGCGTAGATCCGAACCGCAAGCTGTTTGCCTGCGGATGAGCCGAACGGCGCTTTGACTGACACGAGTGCGTCATGCGGCGCGGTCATGATGCACGCGCTAGGACGGGTCCCGTCCGCAAACAAAAACCGATGCGCTGGTCATCTATCGTCATTTGCTTCCTTATGTGCATCGCCAAGGTCCACGCCTTGGAATCCGAGGCGCCCGCCGCATCTAAGCCAGCGCCGACACCGGCGGACGGCAAGCCACCGCATTTCGACATCCTCGAGTATCAGATCGAAGGCAACAGCGTGCTGCCGGCGATCGAAATCGAGCGCGCGGTATACGGGTTTCTGGGCCCCGGTAAAACGATTGCCGATGTCGAAGCTGCGCGTGCGGCACTCGAACATGCGTATCAGCAGCGCGGTTATCTCTCGGTGTTCGTCGACATCCCCGAGCAGAACGTCGACAACGGTGTAGTGCGGCTTCGCGCGAGCGAAGGCAAAGTCGAAAAGCTGCGCGTCTCGGGTAACCGCTACTACTCGCGCGGGTCTATTCGCAGCCAGGTGCCGTCGCTCGCGGTCGGAACCGTTCCGGAGTTTCCCAAAGTTCAAGAAGAGCTGGCACGGCTCAATCGCAACGCCGACAAACGCGTGACACCGGTACTGCGTCCGGGTACGACGCCGGGCACGGTCGAAGCGGAGTTGCAGGTCGAGGATCGCTCACCGCTGCACGGGGGCATCGAGCTGAACAATCGCAAAAGCCCCAACACCGAGCCGCTGCGGCTGCAAGGCTTTCTGCGCTATGACAACTTGTGGCAGCGCGAGCACAGCGCTGCGATCCAATATCTCACCTCGCCGCAGGATACCTCACAGGTAAAAGCGCTATCGGGCACCTATGTGCTGCCTTCGCCCTGGGACGATGATGTAATCGCGCTGTACGGCGTTCACTCCAACAGCAACGCCGCGGCGATCGGCGGCCTCACGGTTCTCGGCAAAGGCGACATTCTCGGCGCGCGCTACATCATGCCGCTGAAGCCCTTTACAGCACTGTCGCATTCGCTGACCTGGGGTGTCGACTACAAACAGTTCGATCAAAGCCTGGGGTTTGCCGGTGGCGATCCGATCGTCACGCCGATCAGCTACGTCGCGCTCAGCCTACAGTACGCCGCAACGGCAATCGGTAAACGCGGCACCACGCAGGCGACATTCAGTGCCAACTTCGCGCCGCGCGGCGTCTTCGAGAATAACGACGCGGAGTTCGAGAACAATCGCTCCGGCGCGCACGCGAACTATATCTACCTGCGCGGCGAGCTAAGCCGCGAGCAAACGCTGGCGCACGGCATGAGCTGGTATGCGCGGCTTGGCGGTCAAGTCGCAAGTCAACCCCTGATCAATAACGAGCAGTTCGTCGCCGGCGGCGTCGACACTGTGCGCGGATATCTGGAAGCAGAACAGTCGGGCGACGACGCGTTCTATGGACGCTTCGAGTTGCGCTCGCCGAATTTCTCCGGGGCGAAGAGCTGGTTGAACGAGTGGATCGTCCTGGCGTTTCTAGATGCGGCTTCGCTGCACGTACAGGACGCGCTGCTTGGGCAGACGGCGTCGTTCAATCTATCCAGCGCAGGCATCGGTTTGCATGTGAAGAAGCAGCCGCATCTGGATGCATCGCTCGACGTGGCGGTGCCGTTCGAATCCGCGCAGGCGACGCGCGCCGGCGAGCCGCGTGTGCTGTTTCGGGTCGCGTATGAATTTTAACTACGCAGCCCGGCGAAGGCGCCCGACCAGAACCGAGCGCTGGCGCTTGCGTCCGCTCGCTGCGGCAATTTCAATCGCGCTCAATGCGGGTTATGGAGAAGCAGCGCCGCCGCTGCCCACCGGTACGTTGCCCGTCCCGCAGGCAAACTGGGTTTCCGGTGGACAGGCAACCCGTGCGCAAACCGGCACTACGCTGACGATCAATCAGGCAACGCCGAAAGCAGTACTCAATTGGCAATCGTTCAATATTGCCAACGGCAGCGCGGTGAAGTTCGTGCAGCCCAACGCCGCGAGCGCAACACTGAATCGCATCGCCGACGCCAATCCTTCCGTAATTCAGGGTCAGCTCTCGGCCAATGGCCAGATCTACTTGATCAACCAGAACGGCATCATTTTCGATCGTGGCGCGCAGTTGAATGTCGGCTCGCTGGTCGGCTCGACATTGAACATCACAGATGAGCTGTTCAACAACGGCATCCTGACCAACCCGCAGCCCTCGCAGATCGCCGCATTCAGCGCATTTCCGAATGGCTTGCCCAGCGGTTTCGTGGTGGTCGAGTCCGGTGCGCAGATCAACGCGGACCCGGGCGGGCGCGTGATGCTGCTGGCGCCATCGGTTAGCAACAACGGCGTTATCAGGAGCCCGGACGGACAGACGATTCTCGCTGCCGGAGCGAAGATCTATCTCGCGGCGAGCGCAGATCCCGGGTTGCGCGGGCTGCTTGTCGAAGTCGATAACGGCGGCACCGCCGTCAATCAGAGTCTTGGTCAAATCATCGCCCAACGCGGCAATGCGACGCTGGTCGGTCTGGCGGTCAATCAATCGGGGCGCGTCACCGCGACAACGTCGGTGAACGTGAATGGTTCGATCCGGCTGATCGCGCGCGACACTGTGGTCGATCGGATCCTGACTGGTGGCGTGGTGGTGCCCGAAGGCAGCCACTACGGTAGCGTAACGCTCGCATCCGGAAGCGTGACGCAGGTAGCGGTCGACAGCGGTGACGAGCAGACGATCAAAGA
Organism: Betaproteobacteria bacterium; assembly: GCA_039934195.1. Lineage (GTDB taxonomy): Bacteria > Pseudomonadota > Gammaproteobacteria > Burkholderiales > SHXO01 > SHXO01. The sequence goes on along the minus strand of JBDTMS010000468.1, from coordinate 984 downwards.
CAATCAGGCGTTCAACCGCTCGCGCATCGACATCGCCGGCAAGACAATCGAGTTGCAGAGCGATAGCACGGTGATCGCGCCGAGCGGCAACATCGCGTTGACGGCGCAGAGTGGCTTCGATTTTCAGCAGGCCGGTCAGCCTCCGGCAACCGGCGTGCGCATCTACCTGGCGCAAGGCAGCGTGATCGACGCCGCAGGTTCCAGCGACGTCGAAGTCCCAGCCGAACGCAATAGCATCGCAGTCGAATTGCGCGGCAACGAGCTGCGCGACGCGCCACTGCAACGCGATGGCTTTCTGCGCGGAAAGACCGTCTACATCGACGCGCGCAAAGCCACGCCGCTGGCTGACGTTTCCGGTTACATCGACCAGTTGGAGCGCGGCGTCGGCGAGCGCACTACAACGGGCGGCGCGGTGAGCCTCAAGTCCGAAGGCGACGTGGTGTTGCGCAGCGGCTCTGTCATCGATGTCTCCGGCGGCAGCACGCGCTACCTCGACGGCACGGTGCGCACCACGCGTCTGCTGTCGCAAGGGCGCGTTATCGACATCGGCGATGCGACATCCGATCAGATCTACAACGGCTTCGCCGACAGCTTCACCGTCGAGCATCAAAAGTGGGGTTTCAGCCGCACGTTCGTGAGCCCATTCGCTTCGCAGTTCACCGCCGGCTACATACAGGGCGCTAACGCCGGCAGCATCAGCATGCTTTCGTACGGTCTGGTATTGGACGGCGAGCTGCGTGCGCGTACCGCTGCGGGACCTTATCAGCGCGGTGCCGGCGCAATGCCGCTGGGCGGCAAGCTCACCATCGGCGATGCAGCGCAGAGCAATGAGGTGACCGCCGACTTTCGCACGTCGAGCGTCGCATTCGCGATGCGAACCGCAGCGCTGCCGGCCAACTTCTCGTTCGGCGATCCGCTGCCGGCATCGTTTGCCGACCAGGTGCAATTGCCGATCTCGATTTTCGCGGCGGGTTTCAATCGCGT
>JBDTMS010000467.1:0-4168 GCA_039934195.1 Betaproteobacteria bacterium | reverse complement strand
AGTCGGTTGGCCTGGGTTACTACCACACCCTGTCCAAGCAGACGATGGCCTACGTTATGGGTCAGTACATCAAGAATGACGACTTGAACTTCTACACGGTTGCTGGTGGTGTCGGCGTTCCGACCAACTTGGGCGCGAACGTGTTTGCGGCAACAGTCGGTCTGCGTCACAGCTTCTAATAACAACTAGAACTAGCAATGTCTGAGACGGGCGCCTAAATGGCGCCCGTTTTTTTTGTACATAATCGAGCGCTCGAACAACGCGAGCATCGCATTCGTTATTTGGAATTTAAACGCACGGTTCTGCGAAACGGATAGCGACAAGCTATTCCGTTGCTATCCCGAGCCGCCCGTTTACCGGCCGGAGCCCGCGACGAAACAACGGCAGCAGCCGCACAAAAAGAACAGACCCGAGCACGCACAGGATTCCGCCGACCAGCAGCGTGCGCGGTGCGCCGATCTGCGTTGCCGGACTGCCGGCAGTAAGCACGCCGATCCGAGAGATACCGAGAAAAGCCACGGTGTAGAGGCTCATCACGTGCCCATGTTTGTGCTCATCGACGATGGTTCGCAAACAAGCGTGCAAGCCTGCGGCATCAGCAGACTCCGGGTGATCAGCGGCATGCGCTCGCGAGCGAAGTGATCGCTCAGAAATCCGGAAATGGGGCGCCAGCAGAAGAACTGGGAATTGACTTGCGAACGTGGTGACGCCGAGTAGGAATGGCGAGCCGGTCAGTCGATACACGAGCCAGCTTTGCGCGAATGCATAACGGCAGCCTCATCGCCTGCCGATGGGCGATACGGAATTTCGCCGTTGCTGCGTCAAGCTCACTGATTGCGTACTCACGCTACGGGACATCCGATGCCAGTCAACACTCCATCACTCGACTGTGTGTGCGCGAAACAGAATGCAGAAGTAGAACTCCACCACGATCACCGCGCGCGTTCCTAAGATGAGGTTGCCCCACGAGCTTCGCTCAAATGCCTTTACGCTTGATCTGCTCGAGTTGCGTGCGCAGTTTTTCTAGGGTCGCTTCGAAATTTACCAGGCGTTCCCGTTCTTGCGCGACGACCTCAGCAGGCGCGCGATCAACGAAGTTCGGGTTGGAAAGCTTGGTGCGCGCTCGTCCCGCTTCGCCATCGATGCGCAGGATTTCTTTGATGAGCCGAGCCTTCTCCGCCGCGAGATCGATCTTGATCTCGAGCATGAGGCGGATGTCTCCCACGACCATGGTGGGAAAATCCGTATCGGGCAACACGTCTACGGCTGATGCGACCGACAGTCGCGCCAGCGCCTGAATATAGGGGAAGAACAGCTCCAGCTCAGTGCGATTGCCGACTGCCAGCAACGGCATTCTCTGTGCAGGCGACACATTCATTTCGCTGCGCATAGTGCGACACGCGATCGTCAGTTCCTTCAGCAGCGCGACGAGTCGAGTCGCATCCGGATCCAGCTTACTGGTCTCGGCGATCGGATACGGTTGCAGCATGATGCTCTCGCCCGCGTTGCCGGAAAGCGGGCTTACACGCTGCCACAATTCTTCGGTGATGAACGGAATGATCGGATGCGCGAGACGCAAAATCGCATCCAGTACCTTGACCAGCGTTCGGCGTGTACCGCGCTGTTGCGCCGCCGTCCCCGACTGCAACTGAACTTTGGTCAGCTCGACATACCAGTCGCAGTATTCATCCCAAACCAGCTCGTAAATTGCGCGCGCGGCGAGATCGAAGCGATAATCTTTGAATGCAATCTCGACGGCGGCCTCAGCTTCCTGGAGGCGGCTGATCATCCAGCGATCGACGAACGACAGTTCCATCGGCTGACTCGCGTCGAGTCCGCAATCCTGATCTTCGCTATTCATCAGCACGAAACGGGTTGCGTTCCACAACTTGTTACAGAAATTGCGATAGCCCTCGCAACGGCTGAGATCGAAGTTGAGCGTTCGCGCGAATGTTGCCAGCGACGCGAACGTAAATCGCAGCGCATCGGCGCCGAACGACGGTATGCCATCGGGAAAGTTTTTGCGCACGTAGCGCTCGATCTTCTCGCGATGTTCCGCACGCAGCAATCCCACCATCGATTTCGCCACCAGATCGGGCAGCGATATGCCGTCGATGAGATCGATCGGGTCGAGCGTGTTGCCCTTCGATTTCGACATTTTTTGCCCTTCCGCATCGCGCACCAGAGCATTGATGTAGACATCGCGAAACGGCACCTTGCCGGTGAGGTGCAAGGTCATCATGATCATCCGCGCGACCCAGAAGAAAATGATGTCGAAGCCCGTTACCAGCACGGATGACGGCAGGAACAATTCCAGGTCGCGGGTTTTTTCCGGCCAGCCCAAAGAGGTGAATGGCACCAGCGCAGACGAGAACCAGGTGTCCAGGACGTCTTCGTCGCGCCTGAGTTGGCCGGTGTAGCCTGCGGCGCGCGCTTGCGCCTGCGCTTCTTCCTGCGTTCGCGCGACGTAGATGTGGCCGGTGTCGTCATACCACGCGGGAATCTGATGTCCCCACCAGAGCTGGCGCGAGATACACCAGTCCTGGATATTCTCCAACCAGTGGTTATAGGTGGTGGTCCAGTGTTCGGGATAGAACTTCACCTCGCCTTGCGCGACTGCATCCAGCGCGCGCGCCGCCAGCGTTTCGGTCTGCACGAACCACTGATCGGTGAGCATCGGCTCGACGATTACGCCGGTGCGGCCGGAACGCGGTACCTTGAGGTTGTGCGGCTTTTCCGATACCAGCAGTCCCTGGATTTCGAGATCCGCGAGCACACGTTTTCTTGCCTCGAAACGACCGAGTCCCCGGTACGCTGTCGGCGCTTCGTCGTTGATACGCGCATCCAAGGTCAAGATGCTGATCAGCGGCAGTCCGTGGCGCATCCCGACCTGATAGTCGTTGAAATCATGTGCCGGTGTGATCTTCACGCAGCCGGTTCCGAAAGCGGGATCGACGTATGCATCGGCGATCACCGGAATCGTCCGCCCGCTCAGTGGCAGCGATACTTGCTTTCCCACCAATGCACGATAGCGATCGTCATCGGGATGCACTGCGATAGCGGCGTCACCGAGCATGGTTTCCGGCCGTGTCGTTGCAACGACCAGCGCGTCCGTTCCCTCGGCAAATGGATAACGAATCTCCCAAAGCTTGCCGTCCTCTTCTTCGCTATCGACCTCGAGATCGGAGACCGCGGTGCCGAGCACGGGATCCCAGTTGACCAATCGCTTGCCGCGATAGATCAACCCTTCCTCGTGCAGACGAACGAATACTTCGATGACCGTTTGCGACATGCGCGCGTCCATCGTGAAGTAGCCGCTGTTCAATCCGTCTGTGGCGGCGTAGCTCCAGTTGGCCGACGCACCCAGCCTTCGCATCTGTTGCGTGATGGTGCTGCCGGATTGCTGCTTCCATTGCCAAACGCGCTCGATGAATGCATCCCGGCCGAGCGCATGCCGGTTCTTGCCCTCGGCTTCGAGCTGGCGCTCCACCACGATCTGCGTGGCGATGCCGGCGTGATCGGAACCGACCACCCAGTTCGTGTTGAAGCCGCGCATACGGTGATAGCGGATCAGCGCATCCATCAGGGTTTGCTGAAATGCATGGCCCATGTGCAGCGTCCCGGTGACATTGGGCGGCGGCAATTGGATTGAGTAAGGGGGCGCGTTCGAGGCGATATCGACCGTGAAGTAACCGCGCGATTCCCACAACGGATACCAGTGACGTTCGATGGCGTGCGGTTCAAAGCTTTTGGCGAGTTCCATAGATCAGATGATGAGGGCGCGAACGATGAGAGGCGCGGACAATAAAAAGCGCAGGGACGGACAGCGCCTGCGGCTAACTGCCGGACTTGCCGCGCGAGGCTCGCGCGAGCAGTGCATCCAGCGATTCGATACTGAAAACCTGCTCGACAGATTCGCGTACCACCACGGGGAGTACCGAACGCAGCTCGTGCGTTACGCGCGAGAACGCTGGATCGATCGCAACCGCCCCCAGCCGCGCATCGTCTGCGAGCGCTGCCTCCAGCTCGCGATCCAGCCGTTGCCGCAGACGTAGATATAGCGCCACTTGCAATTGCCGCCGCGCCTGCGCGAACAGCGGTGGCGTCGGATCCTCTCCCGAAGTATTCGGCTCCACCGAGTCTTCGAGCACCGGGATATCGGCTTCGA
>JBDTMS010000466.1:0-4170 GCA_039934195.1 Betaproteobacteria bacterium | reverse complement strand
GGCTTCGAACGCGCGACGCGTCACGCCGGATCGCGTTACCGCGTCGAACATTTCCGGGAACAGCGTAACTGCATCGAAGTGGATCAAAAGTCTTTGCCCCAATCCACGACCAGCGAGCCGCTGGCCAAATCCACCGAAACTAGTATTGGAGCGATAAACGGAATCAACCGCTCGCGCTCCGCGAAAACTACTAGGACTTGCTGTGCACCGGTTTCCAAAAGCTGGGTTACCTTGCCCAGGCCCTCGCCTTCGAGATTCCTAACCTCAAGACCGATAAGCTCGGTCCAGTAGAATTCGCCATCGGCTTTCGGCGGCAGCTCGCTGCGCGGCACCGCGATCTGCAAATCTCTAAGATTTGCCGCCGCCTCGCGCTCTTCGATGCCGTGCAGTTTTGCGATCACCGAGCGCCCATGCGCGGTCGCGTCCTCGACCGGCATCTCACTCCAGCTTGCATCCTTGCCGACCCACCAGGTCGGGTAATCCAGCAGACCGTCGACCGTTTGCGTAAAGGGCTGGATTCGAATCCAGCCCTTTATTCCGAATGCGCCCGCAACCCGGCCCATCACCACCATAGTTTCGTCACCCTTGCAGGGAGCAATCACCTTACTGCGGTCGGATCACTCTATGCTGTCTTGCCGCTACCGGTCTCGGCTTCGCTTCAAGTTCGCCGCGTTCGGGACGATTCAGCCGCCAGCGACGACTCAACCCAGTAATGTCTGAATCAAGCGAGGACTGAACCTAGTCACGACTGAACCCAGTCACGACTGAACGATGGTTAAGCTTGAGGTACGGCAGCAGGGAGACGTTTGACTAGGCGAGCGACTGTATCGCTTACCTGGGCGCCTTTGCTCTGCCAATGCGTTAGCCGCTCGACCGAAATCCGGATCGATTCGCGCCCTGCCGGGGCTTTCGGGTCGTAAAAGCCAAGCCGCTCGATGAATCTGCCATCGCGCGGGTTGCGCGAATCGGCCACCACTACTTTGAAGAACGGGCGATTCTTGGCCCCGCCACGCGCAAGTCTGATTACTACCATGTGTGCTTCCTCTTAGCGAAGCCCGCGATTCTAAGCCGGTTTTCTATTTGTTAGCAAGTTGCAACCAGGTTAGCCGCTCGGCGACCGCGAGCCGAAGTCCGCGTGCGCGATGATGATTGCACCACGCGCTTTCTGCGGCTCGTTGTACAGCGCGAGAAACCTGTGGCCATTTTTCTGCTCGAGCAAGACTGCATCGCGTACCATCAGGCCGGGCAATATCTGATCGGCCCCAGCGTTGCTCGCGATCCTAATCCTGCGCAGAACAAACGATCGACCAGCAAAGAACATTGAGGGCGAGACCGATACGCATGCAAAATTCTTGCGTGTTGCAGGTTGGAGTGCGTTCACTTCACGTTGAAAACTTCCTGCGATGCGCGTTGATTACCGCATGCCCGGCAGCATGCCTCGCATCGATCGCATCATTTTCTGCATACCGCCTTTGCCGACCATCTTCATCATCTTCTGCATCTGCTCGAATTGATTCAGCAAGCGATTTACCTCTTGTACAGGAACGCCGGCACCGGCGGCGATGCGGCGCTTACGCGAGGCTTTGATCAGGTCCGGTTTGGCGCGTTCTTTCGGCGTCATCGAGTCGATAATTCCGATCGTGCGGCCGATGACTTTTTCATCGACGTTGGCGTTCTGGGTCATTTGCGATAGCTGCGCCGGCAGCTTATCCATCAGCGCACCGAGTCCGCCCATCTTTTTCATTTGCAGCATCTGATTTTTGAAGTCTTCAAGGTCGAAGCCTTTTCCACTCTTGACCTTCTTGGCGAGTTTTTCTGCATCGGCCAAATCGACGTTGCGCCGCGCATCTTCTACCAGGCTCAGGACATCGCCCATACCGAGAATGCGCGAAGCCATCCGCTCCGGATGAAAAGACTCTAGATTCGCAAGTTTTTCGCCGACACCGACGAATTTGATTGGCTTGCCGGTGACACCGCGCACCGACAATGCCGCTCCGCCTCGAGCATCACCATCGAGCTTGGTTAGCACCACACCGGTTAATGGCAACGCTTCGCCGAATGCTTTCGCCACATTGACCGCGTCCTGCCCTTGCATTGCGTCGACTACGAACAACGTTTCGATCGGCTGGAGCGCTTGATGGAGCGCGCGGATCTCCCCCATCATGCCCTGATCGATCGCAAGTCTCCCCGCGGTATCGACGATTACCACATCGACATAGTGGCGGCGGGCGTGGTCGACAGCATTGGTGGCAATCTCCACCGGCTTCTGCGTTGCCGTCGACGGGTAGAATTCAACATTCAGTTGCGCAGACAAAGTGCGCAACTGCTCGATCGCCGCCGGGCGATACACATCGCAACTCACCAGCAGCACCTTCTTTTTCATCTCGTCGCGCAGGAACTGCGCGAGCTTGCCGGTGGTGGTGGTCTTGCCGGACCCTTGCAGCCCCGCCATCAGAAATACAGCCGGCGGAACCGTCGAAAGATTGAGCGGAACATTGGCCTCGCCCATCACGCTGACGAGCTCGTCGAATACCACAGCAATCAGCGCCTGGCCGGGCGTGAGACTACCGATCACCGATTGGCCAAGCGCCCGCTCGCGCACGCGTGCGATGAAGTCTCTTACGACGGGAAGTGCAACGTCCGCCTCGAGCAGCGCAACGCGAACCTCGCGCAGCGCGTCCTGAATATTTTCCTCGGTGAGGCGAGCCTGACCGCGCAGCGTCTTGATAACGCCGGACAAACGTTGGGTGAGATTATCGAACATGTGGATTGCGAACCGGGAAAACGACTCCAGAAAGGATGTTGTAGACTTGCATGACAGGCGCGTGCTCTCAAACTCTCGAGTCCCGCAACGCTATCGATTTCGCCATCGCGCGCCCCGAAGTGAGCGATCAGACTAGCTAATGCACCTGCATCATTAAACGCCCCGGCACCATCAACGCCGGGACAGCGCACGCCACATCGCATGCCGCAGATTTTACCCTATCTCCTGTGTTCGGCCCTGTACGTCTTGGTTGCGTTACTTTTGATTCGCCTCCTCTCGCGACCGCAAGCAAAAGCCCAGCAGCACCTGAAATCTCTTCATGCCGGCACGATGGTGCCGCTTTTGCTGCACACCGTTTTGCTATATCGGTCGGTATTCGCAGATGATCAGATGTATCTGGGCGCAGGCGATGCGGTCTCCGTGATCATCTGGCTTACCGTGGCGATCTACTGGGTCGGCGGTATTTTCTATCGGTTGGAAGGTCTACAGGTTTTCATCACAGCTGCCGCTGCCGTATTAGTCTGGGCCCCTCTCGCATTCCCCTCGGTGCATCCGCTCGCGCACACGAGCCTCCCGGCGTTTCGTCTACACATTCTCATCTCGCTGTTGGCCTATAGCCTGTTCACGATCGCTTCGCTGCAAGCGTTGTTGATGGCCATCCTCGAGAAACGCCTGCACGGAGGACGATTGCCGCGCTTTCTGCAATCGCTGCCGCCGTTACTTTCGATGGAGCAGTTGTTGTTCCGCATATTGGGACTAGGAACGTTGCTGCTGACGTTGACCCTGGGATCCGGAATGTTGTTCTCAGAGGAGCTATTTGGGCAGCCGCTGAAATTCACGCACAAGGTCGTGTTCGGGATTCTCGCCTGGTGCATCTTCGCTGCGCTATTGACCGGCCGTCGCGTCTACGGCTGGCGCGGCCGGCTGGCACTGAATTGGACTCTGCTGGGGTTCCTAGCTCTGGTACTGGCTTATATCGGTAGCAAGTTCGTTCTGGAAGTTGTCCTTAACCGTTGAGCTGCGGCGGCGACGGACCTCCGAACATCAACGCCTGCTACTGATAACGCTTTGTGCGGCAATTGCCTCTAGTGGCTGCTCAATCTTTGCGATACGCAGTCGATAAGGGTGAATCATTGGACGCTGCCTCAGGCGCTGGCGGTGTCCGACCGCTGATCTCGAAGCTTATCGACCCTGTCGATCATCGCCATTCCCTGCCACAGGCGTCGGCGTCGAGGCATTCGCTTCTCTCGTCGGGGAGAAGATCCGGACACAGGTGTTTGACCACCATTACGATGGAAGCCCGCTGTCGATAGCGCCGCTTCGCGCTCTTGTAAGTAGTCGCCATTTGGCGAAAAAGCTTTGCTTTACAAGCAGATCGTCACGCGGCATCATCTTCACGTAAATTC
>JBDTMS010000465.1:0-4182 GCA_039934195.1 Betaproteobacteria bacterium | reverse complement strand
TGGACCGCGCTGTCGTATGCGCAGCAAGCCGACTTCAAGCTCGAGGATGCGCTGGCCAGTGCCAAGCGCGCAGTGCAGCTCAACCCCAACAGCTCGCCCGCGCGATCGCGCGTGGCCGAGCTCCTGATGTCGCTGGGCAGAACGCGCGAAGCACAACGTGCAGCAGAAGCCGCAGTGGACGCGAATCCTCGCGACAGCCGCGCGCACTCGGTGCTCGGCTTCGTCTATCTGACGCAGATCGATACGGCGAATGCGCGCCTCGAATTTCAAGCTGCGATCGAATACGATTCGGCGGACCCGCTTGCGCGGCTCGGGATGGGCCTCGCGATGATACGTCGCGGCGAGCTGGTGGCAGGCCGCGAGCAGATCGAAATCGCGGTCACACTCGACCCGACCAACGCGCTCATCCGCAGCTACATGGGGAAAGCCTATTTCGAAGAGGACACGGGACCGCGCGATCGGCTTGCCACGTCGCAGCTCGGCATGGCGAAGCAACTCGATCCCAGCGATCCGACGCCGTGGTTTTACGACGCACTGCTGAAGTCGACGGAGAATCGTCCGGTCGAAGCACTGCAGGATGTCCAGCGTTCAATCAAGCTCAATGACCAACGCGCGGTATATCGTTCCCGCTTGCTGCTCGACGAGGATCTTGCAGCGCGGAGTGCCAGCCTTGCGCGGGTTTACAGCGATCTCAACTTTCAGCAACTGGCACAAGTCGAGGGGTGGAACTCTCTCGCGGCAGACCCGACGAACTTTTCCGCCCACCGGTTTTTGGCGGATTCGTATCTCGGCGAGCCACGCCACGAGATCGGTCGGCTGTCTGAACTGCTGCAGTCGCAGCTTTGGCAGCCGCTGAACTTGCAGCCGCTGCAGCCGCAAATCGGCGAGACCGGTCTGTCGATTACTAATGGGCTCGGACCCGCGCGCACTTCCTACGACGAATACACCAATCTGTTCGTGCGGAACGGCTTGCGCGTCTACGCCAACGGCATCGTTGGATCGAACGACACGTTCGGCGACGATCTCGTCGTTTCCGGACTGCAGGGGCCGCTGTCCTTCAGTCTCGGACAGTTCCATTATCAGTCGCAAGGTTATCGGGCGAACAACGATCAAAAACGCGACTTGTACAACGCGTTCGTGCAATTTGCCGTATCACCGGAAACCAGCGTGCAAGCCGAGTATCGAACACAGCGCAGCGATTTTGGCGATCTGAACTTACGGTTTGATCCGAATCGGTTCAACGCGAACGAGCGGCATGTGCAGAATGTCGACACTGCTCGCGTCGGCATCCGCCACGACTTCTCGGCATCGACGCAGATGATTGCAGTGGTGCTCGGCCAGCAATCGACGGATGACCAGCATTCGGTGACAAGAAGCGGAACCAGCCCATTCATTTTCGAGACGGCCGCTAGCAGCTCGTCGCGGCAAAGTGCCGGCGTCGGCGAGTTTCAGCTAGTTAATCGCTGGGATAGTTTTCGTCTGATCACTGGCGGGGGCTATTTTAATTCAGAGAATGATGGCGTGGCGCAGGCCGCGACACGGCGCCTCTTTCCCGCGTTCGTTTTCCCGACGGTTATCCGTCCGATCGATCAAAATACCAATCAGACGAGCGCGTACTCCTATGCAACGTATACATGGTCTGCCCTGGCTGCGACGCTGGGCCTAAGCGTCAACTACTATGAATCACTGGCGGCGCAGGGCACGCAGGTCAATCCTAAACTGGGCTTGATCTGGAAAGCGGCGCCGACGACAACTATCCGGTTCGCGGCGTTTCGTTCGCTTCGCCGTGACCTCGTGTCCAATCAAACTATCGAGCCGACGCAGATCGCCGGCTTCGATCAGTTCTACGACGACCCTGCCGCCGCTGATGCGAAGCGCATCGGTATCGGCATCGATCAAGTGTTTGCGCGTACGCTCTTTGGCGGCATCGAAGTCTCCAAGCGCAACATCGGCATTCCAGTGTCTGCCATCAATTCGCAGAATCGCGGACAAGCCCGAGAGTGGCTGGATCGCGCCTACGTCTATTGGACGCCCACAGAACGGATGGGACTGCGCGCGGAATACCAATACGACCAGCGCGAGCGAGACAGCAACCTCTTTCTCGGCGGGTTCGATTACCGATACCTGCGCACGCAGCGCGTGCCACTGCAGGCAAGCTGGTTTGCGCCGTCGGGCTGGGCGGCTTCTATCACGACCACCTGGACGGACCAAGCCGGTAAGTTCTTCGATACCATCGCACAACGAAACTCCGCCGGACACGATGAATTTTGGCTGGTCGACGCCGAGGTTCGCTACCGGCTGCCGCGACGCTACGGCATGGTCAGCGTCGGCGTGAAAAATCTATTCGACACTCACTTCAATTTCCAAGAGCCCGACCCGACCAATCCCACGGTCTATCCCGAGCGCTTCGTATACCTGAAACTCGAAGCGTCCTTTTGAGTATGCTGCGGTCAGCGCGCGATGCGTGAGCGCAATCCAGTGTTGCCATCATGCGTCATACCCGATGACCGACGCCCCACCCACTTTGACGTAAGAGGAGCATTGACGATGACACCAGGACAGTTCTTCGCCGCAACGCGTAAGCTCGCTGCGCTGTTAGTCATTCCGCTGGTAACCGGTGCTTGCGCGCAGCTCGACGCGGCAATGCACAAGCCCAGCGAAGTCAAGACGGCGGAGCAAACCCCGCCGTCGCAAAGTCCGCCAAAGAGAGGGGAATTCGCACAGTTCCAAATCAAGTTCAAGGCGGATGGAACGCCGATTGTGGTCGCCCCGGACGGATTTACCCAGCTTAGGGGCTTTCGAGTAAGGTTACCGCGCAAAGCGACGCAGGTAACGCAGCTATACAGCGTCTTCGCAGTCGAAGCGAAAGGCTCGCATTACCTCGTGATGGAAGTCGGTCCCGGTTTTTATATGTGCTTCGACCTGCCGCATGAAGACGGGACGGTCGGTACGAGCTGCGAGCAGCCACCGGTGCAGTAGCCCTCACGGGCGGCGTAAATAGTACGTCGCCGGCGCCCCACTATCAATCAGTGGGGCGTTTTATTGCAACCAGTGCGACGTTTACAGCCGCTCTAGTTCCATCACACCAGCCGATGCTAAATTGCGCATCCACTCTTGTAACTTACCTACGTGAAGGACGTTCGGATGCCGCAGTCTATCGCTTTCCAATCTGCCAAATCACTCGCCGCCGCCATCCGCCGAAAAAAGATCGGCGCGCTCGAGCTGCTGAATCTGTATCTCAAACGCATCGAGAAATACAACCCGGCGTTGAACGCGATCATCGCAACCAACTTGCCGGCGGCACGCAAACGCGCTCGCGCAGCCGACGCCGCGTTGGCTAAAGGCGATGTGTGGGGGCCATTGCACGGCGTGCCGATGACGATCAAAGAATCGTTCGACGTGATCGGCATGCCGACGACGTGGGGCGTCACCGAGCTCAAAGACAACGTGCCCAGAAAAAACGCATTGGCAGTCGACCGCTTTCTCGCGGCCGGCGCAGTCTTATTCGGCAAGACGAACGTGCCGACGAAACTGGCCGATTGGCAGACCTTCAACGACGTGTACGGCACCACTAACAATCCGTGGGATGTCGGCCGCGTACCGGGCGGTTCGTCGGGCGGTTCGGCGGCAGCGCTGGCCGCAGGTCTTACCGGCCTGGAAACCGGCAGCGACATCGGCGCATCGATCCGCGACCCTGCGCACTTTTGTGGCGTGTATGGACACAAGCCGACGTATGGAATCTGCGCGCCGAACGGCCAAGCGTTGCCGGGTCAGGTCGCACGGCAAGACATCACCGTGATCGGTCCGCTTGCGCGCAGCGCGGACGATCTGGAGATTGCGCTCAAAGCCATCGCCGGTCCGGACGACATCGATGGGCGCGGCTGGCGGCTTGGTTTGCCCGCGTGCTCAAAGAAGTCGCTGCGCGAATTCAAAGTCGCGGTGATGCTGAGTGCGGAAACTGCCGAAGTGGATCGCAGTGTGCAAGAACGTATTCAAACGGTCGCGGATTTTCTCGGCAAGCACAAAGCGAAAGTCAGTCTGACTGCGCGACCGGACATCGACACGGCAGAAGCGCATCGCGTGTTCATCCAGCTTTTGCGCGGGGCAACCAGCCGCGGACAAACGGACGAAGTATTCGCGCGTAATCTCAAAGCAGCGAGCAGCGTCTCCGCGGACGACACG
>JBDTMS010000464.1:0-4189 GCA_039934195.1 Betaproteobacteria bacterium | reverse complement strand
CGCAGAATTACTTCAACTGGCTGGTGATCAGCCGCAAGGATATTCAGTTCAAGAGTGTCCTGAAGAATTTCCTGCGGCGGCCGACCTTGCAACCGTTGTTGAATCGGATGCGCTCGCCTGAGCTGCTGCGCACGACGGTCAATCTCGAGAGCGGTATCGGCAGCAAGCAATTGCTCGTCTACAAGCTGTTCGTCGGCATGTTGTGGGAGCTGGCCGTCTATGAGGACTGGGCGGGGCTCTCGCAGCGGCTCGAAGAGCCATTGGTGGGCAATCCGATCGAGATCCGCAGAAAGGGCAGGCTGATCTCGCAGGATCTGGCGAACTCGATCCGCGAATACAACGCGATTTTGTCGCAGGATCGCGCCATGGCGAAAACGCGTAAGCGCGTCGCCGAGCTCGGCGCGGGTTATGGCCGGCTGGGGTACGTGTTCGCACAAGATAACTGCACCGGTTACTTTATCTTCGATATCCCGCCTGCGCTGTACGTTTCGCAGTGGTACCTGCGCGAGCTGTATCCGCAGAAAAAGATTTTCCAGTTTCGCCCGTTTGCCTCGTTCGCCGAGGTCGAGCGGGAGCTTGAGGAGTGCGACCTCGCTTTCTTCACTCCGAACCAGCTCGAGATGTTTCCGGACGACTACTTCGACATCTTCCTCAGCATCAGCACCCTGCCGGAAATGTCGATGCAGCAGGTCGAACATTACTTGCAAACCTTCAGTAGACTTTCGTCTAAATACGTCTACTTGAAGCAGTGGTCGGAATGGCTGAACCCATCCGATCAGGTGCAGTTTTCCAGACAGCATTTCGATCTCGATGCGAACTGGACGCTGTTGTACGACCGAATCGATTCGGTGCAGTCGCTGTTCTTCGAACGGCTTTGGCAGAAGCAAATTCGGTTGCCGGGGGCGTCGGTAGTTGGCGAAACGTAGTCACTAAGCGCAGAGGGCATTTGTGTCCACGACCGAGATAGAAGCGAAATGAAAGCCGTGCTGCTCGCCGGCGGTCTGGGCACGCGCATCAGCGAGGAGTCGCACCTCAAGCCCAAGCCCATGATCGAGATCGGCGGCAAGCCGATCATCTGGCACATCATGAAAATCTATTCGGCCTATGGCGTGAATGAGTTCGTCGTGTGCCTGGGTTACAAGGGCTACATGATGAAGGAGTACTTCGCGAACTACTTCCTGCATCAGTCCGATGTGACCTTCGACATGGCGAGCAACAAGATGCACGTGCATCAGAACAGCGCTGAGCCGTGGCAGGTGACTTTGGTCGACACCGGCGATGCGACGATGACCGGCGGCCGCCTCAAACGCGTGCAAGCCTATCTTGGCGACGAAGATTTCTGCTTCACTTATGGCGATGGGGTCAGCGATATCGACATTGGAAAATTGATCGCTTTCCATCAAACGCACGGCGGTCACGCGACGCTCAGCGCAGTGCAGCCGCCCGGGCGTTTCGGCGCGCTCAATTTCGAAGGTACGAAGGTGACCAGCTTCGAGGAAAAACCGCAAGGCGATGGCGGCTGGATCAACGGCGGATTTTTTGTGTTGTCGCCGAAAGTGTTCGACTACATCGCTGACGACACGACGATTTGGGAAAGACAGCCGATGGAGCGCCTGGCGCGTGAGGGCGAGCTGCAGGCGTTTTTCCACAAGGGTTTCTGGCAGCCGATGGATACCTTGCGCGACAAGAACCACCTCGAGCAGATGTGGGCCTCGGGTAAGGCGCCTTGGAAAAAATGGTGAGCGTGTCACCGGATTTCTGGCGCGGCAAGCGCGTTCTGGTCACCGGTCACACCGGTTTCAAAGGTGGATGGCTTAGTCTGTGGCTCGAATCGATGGGCGCTCAGGTCGCCGGGTATTCGCTGGCGCCGCCGACGGATCCGAGTTTTTGTGCGGTGGTCGGTGTAGAGAAATCGCTGAGCGCCAATCGTAACGACGTGCGCGATCTAGCTGCACTTGGCGCGTGCATCCAGAAATTCTCCCCGGAGATCGTGTTGCATCTCGCTGCGCAGGCACTGGTGCGACCCTCCTACCGGGATCCGGTCGAGACGTACTCGACCAACGTGATGGGCACGGTCAACGTGCTCGAAGCGATTCGGCATTGCGCCGGCGTGCGATCGGTCGTCATCGTGACCAGCGACAAGTGCTACGAGAACCGCGAATGGCTGTGGGGCTATCGCGAGACCGAAGCGATGGGCGGGTACGATCCGTACAGCAACAGCAAAGGCTGCGCCGAGCTCGTCACGGCTGCGTTCGTGCGCTCGTACTTCAACCCCGACGATTATCAGCGCCACCGTGTCGCGATTGCTTCCGGCCGCGCCGGCAACGTGATCGGCGGCGGGGACTGGGCATGCGATCGCCTGTTGCCGGATGTCGTTCGCGCCATCGTTGCAAACCAGCCGGTGATGATTCGCAATCCCGGCGCGGTGCGTCCGTGGCAGCATGTGCTCGAGCCGTTGAGCGGCTACTTGTCTTTGGCAGAGGGCCTGTACGAAAAGGGCGCGCAGTTCGCCGGCGGCTGGAACTTCGGTCCCTGGGATCACGATGCGCAGCCAGTCAGGCTAATCGTCGAGCAAGCGATCCGAGCGTGGGGCGAAGGCGCACGCTGGGAGCAAGCGGACGGCGAGCATCCGCACGAGGCGCACTATCTGAAGCTGGACTGCTCCAAAGCGCATAATCTGCTCGGTTGGCAGCCTAGGCTCGACGTCAAAACGGCGCTGACTTGGACGCTCGACTGGTACAAGGCGTGGCGCGCCGGCCAGGACATGCGCGCGGCCTCGCTGCAACAGATCGCAAGTTACTCAGAGATGCAACCACGATGAATTTCCGCGAGTGCCGTTTTTGTCACGCGCCGCTCGAAGCTACGTTTGCCGATCTCGGCATGTCGCCGATCTCCAATGCGTTTCTCAAGCGCGAGCAACTTAATTCCAAAGAATCGTTCTATCCGCTGCATGCGTATGTGTGCGGCAACTGCATGCTGGTGCAGATCGAAGCGGTCGAAAAAGCCGACCACATTTTCAACGAAGGGTACGCCTACTTTTCGTCCTTCTCTGATAGTTGGCTGGAGCACTCTCGCAATTACGTCGAACACATGACCGGGCGTTTCGGTTACGGTCCGTCGAGCTTCGTGGTCGAGATCGCCAGCAACGACGGCTATCTGCTGCAGTACTTCGCGCAGAACAAGATTCGCGTTCTCGGCGTAGAGCCCACCGCCAACACCGCCGAAGCAGCGCGCAAGAAAGGCGTCGATACTCTGGTCAAATTTTTCGGCGTCGGCACGGCGAAGGAAATCGCGGCGAACAACGGGCAGGCCGACTTGCTACTGGGCAACAACGTGCTTGCTCACGTGCCGGATCTGAACGATTTCGTTGCCGGGATGAAGATTCTGTTGAAGGCGGGCGGCGTCATCACGCTGGAGTTTCCGCATCTGCTTCGACTGATGCAGGAAAACCAGTTCGATACCATCTATCACGAGCATTTTTCTTATTTTTCGTTCCTAACAGTCGAACGGGTGTTCGCGAAACATCGGCTCACCTTATTCGATGTGCAGCAACTGAAGACGCACGGCGGATCGTTGCGGATCTTCGCAAGACATGCTGACGATGCAGTGAAGCCGGTTACGCCGGCGGTCGCATCGTTGTTGGCGGACGAGCGTAAAGCTGGCCTCGACACGCTGGCGGCGTACGCAGACTTTGCGGAGAAAGTGCGGGTGACCAAGCGCAAGCTGCTGCAGTTTCTGATCCAGGCGAAAGGCGCCGGCAAGACCGTGGTCGGCTACGGCGCGCCGGCCAAGGGCAACACGTTGCTCAACTACTGCGGTGTCCGGTCGGACTTCATCGACTACACAGTGGATCGCAGTCCGCACAAGCAAGGGATGTTTTTGCCGGGGACGCATATTCCGATCTACGGACCCGAGCGCATCAAGCAGACCAGACCAGATTACGTATTGATTCTCCCCTGGAACATCAAGGAAGAGATCATCCAGCAGGTCAGCGAAATCAGAAGCTGGGGCGGCAAGTTCGTGGTGCCGATTCCCGAGGTCACCGTCATCACATGAAGTTCGCAAGCACGCCTCTGCGAGGCGCGTTTATCGTCGACCTCGATCGTATAGCAGACGACCGGGGGTTCTTTGCACGCTCGTTCTGCGAGCAGGAATTCGCGGCGCAGGGCATCGACTCTCGATTCGTTCA
>JBDTMS010000463.1:0-4197 GCA_039934195.1 Betaproteobacteria bacterium | reverse complement strand
CGGTACGTGCAACCGCCCCGAGCCGATCTTCGCCCGCGCTCAGCACGCCACCGACAATCAAATCGCAGACTTCGGTGGTCGTCGCATCTATCACGCCCACCAGCATGCCGCTGTCGAGGAGTTTTTCCATGGACTGTCCGCCAGTGCCTGTCGCGTGAAATACGAGGCAGTCGTAACCGTCACTGAGTTGCTGCGCCACTCGCGTCACGCACGGCGTGGTGACGCCGAACATCGTGAGTCCGATGGCGGGCTTCATCTGCGCGCCGGGAATTCGATTTTGGACCATACCCGCCATCGCATGCGCCGCGTTGCCGAGCACAACGCGACTGATGCGGTTGAGACCGACAACGTCGGTTACCGAATACATCATGGTGATATCGCTCGCACCGACGAACGCTTTTACGTCGCCCGCCGCGAGAGTCGAAACCATGATCTTGGGAACGCCGACTGCGAGGCGTTGCAAGCCCGTCGTCACGATCGAGGTTCCGCCGCTCCCGCCCAACCCGATCACGCCGGCAACATCGTTTCGGCTGGAAATGAAGCGCGCGAACGCTTGTCCCATCGCCTCGATCGCAAGGCCGCGGTCGTTGCCCGCGAGAACATGCTGCTCGCCCTGCGGATGCAACGCTGCCACGTCGCGTGCAGTCACGTCGGCGGCGATGCTGGCCGGCCGCGTACCGACATCGATTAAAGCCGCGCGCGTACCGGCTGCCTCGATCAGCGCTTTTACGTATTGCAGCTCCGCGCCTTTCGTATCGGCAGTGCCGACGACATATACGCGCTTACCGTCGCCGCTCACCGTGACGGCATCCTGCTGAGTGTAACGACAATGGAATAGACAATGGAATAGCTGAGCGTTGCTGCGGATAAGGTTGTCCGGTTCCACTGAACGTGAAGGGTCGTTTTGGCAACCATATGCAGAGCATCGAAGTTGAATGTGCACGCGAGCTGGAGGCTCGACGCCTGCGTTCAATACACCCACCGGCGACTGACACGGGCGTTCAATATTCGGATGAGGAGTCTTGCTGCGTGTCTCCGAGTGTCGCAAGACGTCTTTATCGGCGAGGCGGCAAGACGTTTGTATTTTTGTAAGACGATGGTATCGTAGTGAGAGGGGAGTCTCAGGTCAAGAAATGAATCCGACGGAGCCAAGAGAGTTTTCGCGAGGCGATTTTTCGCAGCCAGATTTGCCGCAGCGCGGCCAAGATGGGGTCGAGCGCGGACCGCGAGCGCGAATGCGCAAGCTCATGCTGCATGCTGCGATGCGTCTCATGCAAGATGGATTGGTGCCGTCGATAAGTGATGTAGCGGAAGAGGCGCAAGTTTCGCGCGCAACGGCGTATCGTTACTTTCCGACGCAAAGTGCGTTGATCCAAGCCGCGGTCGATGAAGCGCTCGGGCCGATCCTCGAATGGAAATCGACTTCGGATGATGCGGAGCAGCGTGTGAGCGAGCTGGTGCGTTTCTCGTATCCTCGCATGCACGAGTACGAAGTGCCGTTGCGCGCGGCGTTGCGTCTCGCGTTGGATCAATGGGCTCTGGTGCGAGTTGGTAAGCTGCATCGCGACAAGGCGATGGTGCGCGGACATCGTATTGAGCTGCTTACCTCTGCGGTGGCGCCGCTCCGGCGGCAGCTCGGCAAAGTCCGAGCAGAAAGACTTACGCAGGCGCTCAGTTTGGTATTCGGCACCGAAGCGCTGGTGGTACTGAAAGATATTTGGGGGCTGGATGGCGACGTGGCCGAAGAGGTGGCGCTGTGGACTTGCCATGCTCTAATACGCTGTGCGGCAGAAGATCGCGCACCGCCGATTCGCCGCCGCAAGTCGAATGTCGGCGCTGCGGGTCGCGACAAGCCGCCGGCGAGAGCCGCAAAGCCGAGGCAGTCGAAACAATCGGCGCAGTCGAAACAATCGGCGCACCCGGTCCAATTGGCGTACCCGGGTAGAACGAAAAGCGTGGTGCGCATGAAAGGTGGGCCGGACACTACGCGAGCACCGACGCCCGCACGCAAAAAGAACTCGACCAAGGATGCGCGTGCCGAACGCGCAAGGAGAAAACGACGCACGTAGTTCACTAGAAAGCCACCGGCTGTGCACTCCAATAAATTAAAAAGCTCGGCCGATAGCGATATCCCGAAAAACCAGGAGGAGAAAGTCATGACACGAAGCAAGTGCTTGGGCATTGTGGCTGCTGCACTGCTGTTGTTGGCCAGTGGTGGGGCCCGCGCGGCCGAGTCGCTCACGATCTTGTGGGCGGAATGGGATCCGGCAAATTATCTGCAGGAGCTCGTCAAAGATTACGAGAAGCAGACCGGCACCAACGTCAAGGTCGAAACCGTTCCCTGGCCCGATTTCCAAACCAAAGCTTTCCGGGAGTTTGCTGCGAAAGGCGATGCCTACGATCTAGTCGTCGGCGATTCGCAGTGGTTGGGCGCCGGGTCGACCGGAGGCCATTACGTCGAGCTCACCGATTTCTTCAAGAAGCACAACGTGGAAAAAGTCATGGCGCCGGCAACGGTCGCCGGCTACGCGGAATACCCGCCGAAGAGCAAAAAATTCTGGGCGATTCCGCTGGAAGGCGATGCTGACGGTTGGGCTTATCGCAAGGATTGGTTCGAGGATCCCAAGGAAAAGGCCGCGTTCAAGAAGAAATACGGTTACGAGCTCGCGGTACCGAAGGATTACAAGCAGCTGCGCGACATCGCGGAATTTTTCTACCGTCCGACCGAGAAGCGCTATGGCGTCGCGATCTACACCGACAATACCTACGATGCGCTGGCGATGGGAATCGAGTCGGCCGTGTTCAGCTATGGTGGCGACCTCGGCGACTACTCCACGTACAAAGTGCGCGGCGTGGTGAATTCGAAAGAGTCGATCGAAGCGGTGAAGATGTATCGCGACCTGTACAAGTTCACGCCACCCGGCTGGGGCAAGGTGTTCTTCCTGGAAGATAACCAGGCGATTACCGAAGGTCTCGCGGCGATGAGCATGAACTTCTTCGCGTTCTTCCCGGCGTTGGCGAATCCCGCATCGAACAAGTACGCCAAAGTCACCGGGTACTTCGCGAATCCCGCTGGTCCGACCGGCAAACGGTTTGCGGCATTGGGTGGCCAGGGCGTCTCAGTCGTCGCCTACTCCAAGAAGCAAGCCGAAGCGATGAAGTTCCTCGAATGGTTCATTCGCGACGATGTGCAGCAGAAGTGGGCGGATCTCGGCGGCTACACGTGTCACGCGAAGGTCTTGTCATCAGAGAAATTCCGCAAAGCGACGCCGTACAACGAAGCGTTCTATCAGACCATGTTCATGGTGAAAGACTTCTGGGCGACGCCGGAATATGCAGAGCTGCTCGACCAGATGAACAAGCGGCTGCATCCGTACGTGGTCGGCGGCAAGGGTACCGCGGAAGAGGCCATGAACGGCGTTGCTGACGACTGGGAAGCGACGTTCAAGAAATACAAACGCTACAAGTAATCGCGGGAACACGCTGCGCAACAGCGAGCCGCTTCTGCGCAGCGGCTGGTTCGCATCGGACCAGTAACGATAACAATGCAAAGCAGTAGAAAAAGATAATGGCGAGGGCCGCCGGTGCGAGCGCCGGCAGCCTTTCAGCCACAGAGGAGTTTGCAGGTGTTGATCAGCCGATTGGACCCGGTTTCGCAGGCAGCGAGACGGGGCATGAGCGACGTTGCGATACGCAATCTGTTCATTATCCCGACGATTGTGTTTCTCATCGTCTTCAATATTTTTCCGCTCATCTATTCGCTGGGATATTCATTCACCGACTTCCGCGCGTCGTCCAACGATCCCGCTAACTTCGTCGGGCTGCAGAATTATCGCGACCTGCTCAACGACGCTCACGTCTGGAACAACTTCGCGGTTACCGCCAAGTACGTTCTCGTTTCGGTCGGCGGCCAGGTAGCTATCGGTTTCGGCGTTGCCCTGCTGCTGAATCGCAAGATGGCGTTCAAGGGGTTCATCACGACGCTGCTACTGCTGCCGATGATGATGTCGATGGCGGTCGTTGGCTTGTTCTGGGATCTGCTGTATAGCCCGTCGTGGGGCATCATCAACTACGCGCTGCATCTTGACGACTTCGCGTGGCTGTCCAATCCTGACGTTGCGCTGTACGCCATCGCGATCACAGACATCTGGATGTGGTCGCCGTTCGTGATGCTGCTTTGTCTGGCCGGTCTGTCGG
>JBDTMS010000462.1:0-4213 GCA_039934195.1 Betaproteobacteria bacterium | reverse complement strand
GCATTCGGGTGCATCGGCATCGCCGTCATCACCGGCCACCTGCCGTTAACTGGTAGCAACGCGTTTTTCGAGCAGCAAATTGCTCCCCAAGCCGTGGATACGCAGCTTCCCGTGTTGGCGACGAAGCCCTCCTTGCCAACGATGGCTGCGGTGGACTCACGCGGCGAAACTGTAAACACAGCGAGCGAGGAGCGTAAGGCAATACTGCCCAGCAAGGGGACCACCGAACCGACAGTGAACTAGGATTAACTACATCTGCTTTCGCACAACGGGGCGTCTCGTTTTTCGTGCGAAGGCGCTCTCTTTATGCCCGATTGCCTCCCTTATCGGGCATCTTTTTTTCTGCTGTACGCTAATCTGTCGCGATGTCTCCTGTTGCGCTTTTTCCTACTAGACGCCTTGCTGCACGTGTTCGTACAGGGATGGTGGCCGCCCTCTTCCTCGGTGCCTGTTCAAACCCGGCACCAGTGAAACGCAATATCAACCTGACCGGCTTTCCACCGGCATTCCAGGACGGTTATGCGGACGGCTGCCACTCGGCCACCGCTGTGCTACGTCGACCGCGCAACGACGTGCGCCTCGCGAAAGATACGCAATATGCGAACGGCTGGCGGGATGGCTTCGATATCTGCGGCAAGCAGAAAAAATAACAGCGTGCATCCAGGATTCGTTAGCTCAATACTGAGATCAGCACGCTGCATGGCGAGTGTTCCAACAAAGACGAACCGAGCCAGCCCCGCCACCAGCGCTCGGTGAAAGACAGGCGTTCAGGGTGTCGCACGACAACGAGATTCGCGGACATCGTGCGTGCGAGTTTGCAGATATCTTCCACCGGTTCGCCGAACGCAAGGTGCGCGACACAGCGAAACCCGCGTTCAGCGAGCATCTGTGCGCCTGCGTCGACAATCCGTTGCGCTTCCGCACGCTCCTCGTCGAGTATCTCACCGGGCACGTAGCCTTCGCCGAGGAAGAGGCCGGTCGGCATCGGCATTGCCGCGAGCAAATGCACGTCGTCGTGCGGAAGCCAATTCAGTTCGGGGGACCGCAATAAATGGTCGCGGCCTTGCTCGCTTGCGTCGTAAGCCAGCAGGATAATCACCGAGTTCTCCCTCATTGACGGATGCGCACACAGACGCGTGGACGGCTCCCACGACCCTTCCTGTCATTATAGATCTGACTGTGCAACGCGCTGGGGTCGGGCATTGTCGCGGGCGTGTATACTTTTCGCGCTTACAGGAGACCGCTATGAATGCGCCCGAACATAAGACTATTTTCAACTGGGAAGACGCGCTGCTTCTCGAAGAACAACTAACCGAAGACGAGCGCCTGGTGCGCGATTCGGCGCGCGCGTATGCACAGGAAAAATTGTTGCCGCGCGTGGTGGAAGCCAACCGGCATGAACGCTTCGATCGCGACGTGCTCAGCGAGATGGGCGCACTCGGATTTCTCGGCTCGACCCTCGAGGGTTATGGCTGCGCGGGTGTCAATCATGTCTGCTACGGCCTCGCCGCGCGCGAGATCGAACGCGTGGATTCGAGTTATCGCTCCAGCATGAGCGTGCAATCGAGCCTCGTGATGTATCCGATTTACGCATACGGGAGTGAGGAGCAGCGGCAGAAATATCTGCCGCGACTGGCGACCGGCGAATGGATCGGCTGCTTCGGTCTGACTGAACCCAATTTCGGATCGGATGCCGGTGGAATGGCATCGCACGCGCGCAAGGTGGACGGCGGCTGGGTGCTCAAGGGCGCAAAGATGTGGATAACGCATTCTCCCGTGGCTGACGTTTTTGTCGTCTGGGCAAAGAATGAGCAAGGCGTTATTCGCGGGTTCATTCTCGAGAAGGGCATGAAAGGACTGTCTGCGCCGAAGATTCAAGGCAAGTTCAGCTTGCGCATTTCCATCACGGGCGAAATCGTTATGGACGATGTGTTTGTTCCCGATGAGAACCTGTTGCCGAACGTGACTGGCTTAAAAGGCCCGTTCGGCTGTTTGAACAAGGCGCGTTACGGTATTGCGTGGGGCGCGCTAGGCGCTGCCGAGTTCTGCTGGCATGCAGCCCGCCAGTACACACTCGATCGCCATGCATTCGGCCGGCCGCTGGCGGCGAACCAGATCATCCAACTCAAGCTCGCCAACATGCAGACCGAGATCGCACTCGGACTCGAAAGTGCGTTGCGCGTTGGACGCCTGCTGGACGAAGGCCGCGCGACGCCGGAGATGATCTCCCTGATCAAGCGCAATTCATGCGGCAAGTCGCTGGACATTGCACGCGTCGCGCGCGACATGCATGGCGGCAATGGCATCGCGGATGAATTCCATGTCATTCGCCACATGATGAATCTCGAGGCGGTCAACACCTACGAGGGAACGCACGACGTTCACGCATTGATTCTCGGACGCGCCATCACCGGCATTCAGGCGTTTAGCGCTTAGCGATCGAACCGCGCTGCAAGCGGGTCCGCCCCGCCGCCGGATCCGATTCTAGCTGTCCATTCATCAAGCGGTTTTCGATACATGAAAAAAAAATGGGAGCATCGAGCTCCCATTTTTTACGTCGACACCTATGG
Organism: Betaproteobacteria bacterium; assembly: GCA_039934195.1. GTDB lineage: Bacteria > Pseudomonadota > Gammaproteobacteria > Burkholderiales > SHXO01 > SHXO01. Next base: position 1,643 of record JBDTMS010000462.1, on the reverse strand, counting down.
TTTTACCTCGACACCTATGGCGAGCTCATGCACGCGTGGCACTCACGCATACGGCGCCTTCCGACGCGCCTGCAACTTCGCGAATCGCTTTGTCGCCGACGCTGGTCAGCTCAACGCCGTGCCTAATCGCGGTCATCTCGGCCAGTATCGACACCGCGATTTCCGGCGGCGTCTTGCTGCCGATCCGCAGTCCCACCGGGCCGTGCAGTCGAGCCAATTCGCTTTGCGAAAGATCGAATTCGGCCAAACGCTCTTTGCGCCTGGCGGTGTTAAGCCGCGATCCCAGGGCACCCACGTAAAACGCCGCCGACTTCAGCGCTTCGATCAATGCCAAGTCATCGAGCTTGGGATCGTGCGTGACAGCAACGACCGCACTGTGGCTGTCCAGATTGAGCTCGGTGACCACATCGTCGGGCATCGCGCTGGTGAATTGGGCTTCGGCTATGTCCCACGTTTGCGCGTACTCTTCACGCGGATCGCAAACGATGACGCTGTAATCCAGGGCCATCGCCATTTGCGCCAGATAACGTGAAAGCTGACCGGCGCCGATGATCAGCAAACGCCACAACGGCCCATGAACGGTCGTTAGCCGTTTACCATCGAAGCTCAGAACAGCGCCGCGATTGGCGGCAGCAAGTGTCACAGCACCGGTCTCGATGTCGAGCGTGCGCGCAATGAGCTCGTGCTTGGCCACGCGTGCGAGCAAAGCCGCGAGCGAGTCAGCATTCGTCAGCTTTTCCAAGACGATCTGCAACGTACCGCCGCAAGGCAGACCGAACCGTGCTGCCTGATCTTTGGTCACGCCGTACACGACGACTTCGGGTTTGTGATCGCTGGCGGTATGGTTGCGAATGCGTTCGATCAAATCGTCCTCGACACAGCCGCCGGATACCGAGCCCGACACTAACCCATCGGCACGTATCGCCAATAGCGCGCCTGCCGGGCGCGGCGAAGAGCCCCACGTTTCGACCACTGTCGCCAATACGACCCGGTGGCCTGCGCGCAGCCAGTCGACGCTGCGTTTCAAAACTTCGAGATCAACACTATCCATCGTTTGCTCGATAACCACCGTACCAATTGGTCCGGCAGCAAAAACCTTCGTAGTTAATAAACAACTGGCCGCTTCGAATAGCGCCGCTCGCGCGCATCAGCGGATCGCAGTGCACTCGAAAAAACCCGCATTAGGCCTCCGTTCTTTCGAACAGGAGGCGATTGGGGGGTAAGTTTACTGCGAGTACGCCGATCAGGTTGTGCCGATGTTGTCCGGCGTTAGCGGCATCCGTCGCACGCGCTTGCCCCACGCGCTCCTTGTTCCGACGATGGCAGCTTGGCGATCGCATACAGCGTCCCCGATGGTGCGACGCCACACCCATGTCATCGGTTTGCTGGTGACGTGTTTGTTAGTTAACGCGAAAGACGGTGCTTAGGAAGCGAAAATGTGCGTTCGGACATGCGCGGCGGATGCGCAAAAAGACCGACCCCAGTGATCGCAAGCCAGACTCGAAGCGGCGGCGCCGCTTCCGCGTGACTAGCGACGGGGTGCGTATTCGGGCCGCGGCGCACTAGCGGTGATCGGTCTTGCGCAGCTCCAGCTTGCCGATCTGATTGCGGTGGACTTCGTCGGGACCATCGGCGATGCGCAG
>JBDTMS010000461.1:0-4218 GCA_039934195.1 Betaproteobacteria bacterium | reverse complement strand
CCGCCATTCGGTAACTCGCAGCCTGTCGTTGTCGATTTGCACGGTCGGTTGCGCTCGCTCCATGGTTTCTCGCTCCTGATTGAGTTGCGCGTCTTAAGCTCGATCCTGCACAGATAGCAGAATTCCGTGATTCGCGTAAAGGGAAATAGTATTTTACTAAGCCCGACCCGATTCATATACTGTGTTGCGCCGGGCGTGTGCGATACGCCGAGCGTCGAGTCGCCGCTCGCTCCGTGCGGAGACGGCGCGCCGATCAGGCGGTCGAACACCGAACATTCAATCCTGGGAATTACGCGATGACACCGTCGGCCTCGAGTGCTGCTGAATGCGCGAGTTGGATCGAGATCCGCACGAATTGCAGCGTGACCGCAGTGCTTGGGCTGTTTGAGCTTCCGTTCAGCGATCTGCTGTATCGCGCGCAGTCGGTCCATCGCATGCATTTCGATCCCAACGTCGTGCAACTGTCTACCTTGCTGTCCATAAAAACCGGCGGCTGCCCGGAGGATTGCGCCTACTGTCCGCAGTCGGCGCGCTTTCAGACCGGCGTCCAGTCGCAGGCATTGTTGCCTCTGGCCGAGGTCATCGAGGCCGCGCGCCAGGCCAAGCAAGCCGGCGCCACCAGGTTCTGCATGGGTGCTGCATGGCGCGGTCCGAAAGACAAGGAATTGGAACCTGTGCTCGACATGGTGCGCGAAGTCAAAGCGCTCGGTCTGGAAACGTGCGCTACGTTGGGCATGTTGCGCGATGGCCAGGCGGACAAATTGAGGCGCGCCGGTCTCGACTACTACAACCACAACCTGGATAGCGCACCTGAGTTCTACGGCGAGATTACCTCCACCCGCGAATACGACGATCGACTTGATACGCTCGAAAAAGTGCGCGGTGCGGGCATCCACTTGTGCTGTGGCGGCATCGTGGGCATGGGCGAGACTCGGCAGCAGCGCGCGGGGCTGATTGCGCAACTCGCGAATCTAGACCCTTATCCCGAGTCGGTGCCGATCAACAATCTCGTGCAAGTGCCGGGCACGCCGCTGTATGGAACCGAGCAGCTCGATCCACTTGAATTCATTCGCACCATTGCAGTCGCGCGAATCACGATGCCGAAATCCTATGTGCGGCTGTCTGCCGGCCGCCAGCAAATGTCCGAAGCGGTGCAGGCGCTGTGCTTTCTCGCGGGTGGCAATTCGATTTTCTATGGCGACAAGCTGTTGACCACAGGCAACCCCGACACTCAGCGCGACCTAGCGCTTCTGAGCAAGCTCGGCATTCGACCGCTCGAACGCTGACGCCAGAGTACGTGAGGCTCGTCGCGAGGTGCGACTGGAGTCAGACCAACGCTCCCGCCGCGCTGCTCCCGACGCTGAACGTGCCCGTGCAGTTGTGGTCTGTTTGCGAACACTTTGCCAAGCGCAACTTTTCAGTAACGATACTCGACATGATTTCGCTGGGCACGTAGGTTTGGCACGGTAGGACCTGCGATCTATAAGCGTTTGCGCCAAAGGAAATCCATGTTCCTAAATTTCGTTAGCACTGAAACCTTCGTGTTACTCACCCGTCTGCAAGTCGACGTCGATCTGTATGACCGCTGGAAGGCATTCGCGCGGGCTACGCTCCAGCGGCAGCCCCAGCGCGAAGTGGCCATCGGTCAGATTGCCGACGCATTGCGAGAGTGGCTCTATATCCAGGTGCCGCGTGCAGAAGGACTCGCCGGCACGCTGTTGGCGTGTTCGCTCGAGCGTATGAACTTGTATGAGGTTGCCTCCGAGATGCTGAGCACGAATACGCCGCACAGCGCGGATGTCATTCGGTCGGACGATGGCGATCTGAGAGTGGAATCGTCCGCGCTTCCCGAGCCGTCCTCGAGAGCGCTCGTGACCGTCGTGCTGCAGGCGTGATACGACGGTCGGCGGAACAGCTGCCGGTCGCGTTCACGTTGTAACACCTTGCCGTGACCTTGATAGACCCATTGCTGCGCTGCCGATACATTCGCGCCTCCTAACGCAGATCTCTACACCGCACAATCCATGTTCGATAGCCGCGCGAGGCCCAGATCTGTTTCGTCCGGCGCGACACGCCGGGCTTGGCGTCAGCATACAAAGTAGCCCAAGCATCCGCGCTTGCCGCCTCGCCGGTATCAGCACCGAACCGAGGTATTTACCGATGCGCGTCGCAATGCTCGAGGACGATTCATCTGGAGCACTGCCTGCGTCGCGCCGGTCACCAGGTGTATCACTACGATCGCGGCGAGGCATTGTTGATGCGTTCGACAAGCAGGTATTCGACGTCCTGCCGCTCGATTGGGAGGTGCCCGACATGAGCGGCATTGAAGTCTTGCACAGCGTCCCCAGCAAATTCCGGTCGAGCGTTCCGGCAATGACGGTCACTTCTCGAACCAGCGAAGACGACATCGTGCACGGCTTGCGGCAAGGTGCGGACGATTACGTCGGCAAGCCGTATCGTCATGCCGAGCTGATCGCACGTTCGCCGTCACGCCGCTGGGTCGCTGGAAGCGCCGGTAGAAATTGGCGATATATACGTCGACTTCGACGCTCGGCGCATTTACCGCGCCGCGCGGTACTCGTGCCGAGCACGAAAGACTTCGATTGGGCGTTTTCTTTCTGCGCAACGTCGGCCGACTGCTATCCCGCCGACAAATACAGCTAGCAGTGTGGGGCAGCGACGCTGCCGTGACCTCCAGAACTTTGGATACGCACGTCAGCCGGTTTCGCAAAAACCTCGGTCTGTCGCCGACACGTGGCTGGAGTCTGGTTGCGGTGTACGGTTACGGTTATCGCTTGGAGCGGCGTCGGTAAGTGCGCGCGGGCTGTCCGCGCGCACTTGCTTTGCTATAACTAACGACCTCGGCCCCAGTCATGCCAGCCATGATGCCATCCGGGCCCGGGCGGACCATGATGAAAGTCGCGTCCATCGCGGACCACGTAGGTACAACCGCCTAGCAACATCGCGCAGATCGCTGCAATTAAAAGCTTGGTGCTCATGCTGTTCGCTCCTCGTTCTTAAGCCGACCCGAATGAGTCGTTTGACGAGGAGCAGTTTGCGCGCGCCTTACTGAACGATTGCTGAACAGGCTTGCAGGATGGCTCGCCGCGAAGCGGTGATATGCAACGGCTATTCGACAGTGACCGACTTCGCTAGATTCCGTGGTTTGTCTACGTCGGTACCGCGTACAAGTGCAACGTGATAGGCCAGTAGCTGCAACGGCACCACATGCAGGATCGGACTCAGCGCCCCGCGATTTTCGGGCAGGCGGATGACGTGCACATCTTCGGTTTCCTGAAACTGGCTGTCTGCATCGGCAAAAACGTAGAGCTCCCCACCGCGCGCTTTGACTTCCTGCAGATTGGACTTGAGCTTTTCCAGCAGTGCGTCATTGGGAGCGATTGCGATCACCGGCATTTCGCGATCCACCAAAGCCAGCGGACCATGCTTGAGCTCGCCGGCCGGATAGGCTTCTGCGTGGATATAAGAAATCTCCTTCAGCTTCAGGGCGCCTTCCAGCGCAATCGGATAATGCATGCCGCGCCCAAGAAACAGGGCGTGGTGTTTGTCGGCGAAGCGCGGTGCCCATTGCGCGATCGCCGATTCCAGCGAAAGCGTATGTTGAAGCGCAGAGGGCAGATGACGCAGCGCTTTGAGATGTGTTTGTTCGAGCTCTGCAGAGAGCCGGCCGCGCAGCTTCGCCAGGACCAGGGTCAGCAGAAATAGCGCGCTCAGCTGCGTGGTGAAAGCCTTGGTCGACGCCACGCCGATTTCCGGCCCCGCGCGTGTGAGAAAACGCAATTCGGCTTGGCGAATCAGCGCGCTTTCCGGTACGTTGCAAATCGCGAGCGTGCGGTCTTGCCCGAGCGATTTCGCGTAGTGGAGGGCCGCAATCGTGTCCGCCGTTTCGCCCGACTGCGATATCGTGATGACCAGCGCCTGCGGGTTCGGCACCGTATCTCGATATCGATATTCGCTCGCGATCTCGACGTTGCACGGCAGACCCGTGATGGCCTCGATCCAATAGCGCGCGACCATGCCGGCGTGGTAGCTGGTTCCGCACGCGAGTATCAAAACCGCGTCGATGCCGCCAAGCAAACGCTTCGCCTCGATCCCGAACAGCTCGGGGACGATCGACTGGGCGCCAATCACCATCTCGAGCGTCGCCGCAACGGCGCCGGGTTGCTCGAGGATTTCCTTCTGCATGTAGTGCTGATA
>JBDTMS010000460.1:0-4219 GCA_039934195.1 Betaproteobacteria bacterium | reverse complement strand
CCTTGCAGGCGCAGCAGTTCTCGCTCTCCGCTCGTGCATTGCACTATCGGGTCGAAGCAGGCGCCAGCGACTCCATTACCTTTCCCGCTCCAGGTCCGTTCGATGAGCGCCTCGGCTATAGTCGTCTGCCGAGCATGCTGCCGCGGTTGGCCGGCGAACATTACGATATCGAGCGTCAGGCGCGCCCGTCTTTCCTGCTGACGACGCTTACCAACTTCGGCATTTTCCCAATCTATCGCGAGAAGACGCAGTCCGGGCTTTCGATCCTCAGCTGCGATGGCGAGCCGCTCGCAGCCATGGTGTTTCCGCAGCGCGCCTATCCCGACTTCACGTCGATCCCGCCGATGGTGTTCCAGTCGCTGCTATTCATCGAAAACCGCGAGCTACTGGACCGTCGTTTTCCGCACCGCAATCCAGCGGTGGAGTGGGACCGGCTGGGCTACGCGATGCTGCATCGAATCCCGCACGTGCTCGCCGCAAATGGGCGCACGCCGGGCGGCAGCACGCTCGCCACACAGATGGAAAAGTATCGCCACTCGCCCGGCGGCCGCACCGACACGATGAGCGAGAAGTTTCGCCAGATGGCGTCGGCGTCGCTGCGCGCTTACCTCGGCGGCGACGATACGTTGCCGGTGCGCCAGCAGATCGTCGTCGACTATTTGAATACGATGCCGCTCGCGGCACCTCCGGGCGCGGGCGAAGTGTTCGGCCTGGGCGATGGTCTGTGGGGCTGGTATGCGGCGCGACTCGACGACGTTAACGAGCGCCTCAGCAGCGCACCGAAGAATGCGGCGGAGCTGGAAGCCAAGGCGATTGCTTATCGCCAGGTGCTGACATTGCTCCTCGCGCAGCGGCGCCCGTCAGGGTTGCTAAACGGCGAGCCGCAGCGTCTCTCTGCCTTGACCGATCGCCATTTGCGCCTGCTCGGTCACGAAGGCGTGATCGATGACGCCTTGATGAATGCGGCGTTGGCTGCGCACGTTGCGCCAGGCGCCGTGCGCCCGCCCGATGTCGCCCCCGCAATGAGCGATCGCAAGGCGGCCGATTCGGTTCGCGCGCGCTTGACCGGGTTGCTCGGCGTCGATCGCGTATACGACCTGGATCGTCTGGACCTGGTGGTGGAAACGCCGCTCCAGCGCAACCTGCAGATCGAAGTAGCCGCCACGCTTAAGAATCTCAACGATCCGGCCTTCGCGCGCAAGGCGGGCGTTATCGGCGAGCACCTGCTCGGGGCCGGCGACCTCAGCAAAGTAATCTACAGCTTCATCTTGTTCGAGCGTACTGCGCACGGCAATCTCGTGCGCGCACAGGCTGACAGCGTCGATCGTCCGTTCGATGTCAACGATGGCTCCAAGCTTGATCTCGGCTCGACCGCGAAATTGCGCACGCTGGTGACTTATTTGGAAGTCATCGCCGATTTGCACGACCGCTTCGGCTGGCTGGATCGCGACATGCTGCATTTCGTGCAGATCAATCCGCGCGATCACCTCGGCGTGTGGGCGTTGGATTATCTCGCGCACACTCAGGATCACAGTCTGCCCGCCATGCTGAACGCGGCGATGGATCGCAAATACTCTGCAAGTCCTGCCGAACAGTTCTTCACCGGTGGCGGCGTGCACCAGTTCGAAAACTTTCACCCGGCTGACAATCGCCGAATCGTGACCGTGCGCGAGGCGTTTGCCGAATCGATCAACCTGCCGTTCATCCGCATCATGCGTGATGTCGTGCAGCACATCGTGTTTGGCTCGGCAGTTGCCGCCACCAACAATGGCGATCCGACAAACGCGCAGCGCGATGAGTACCTCGCGCGGTTTGCCGATCAAGAAGGGAAGTCGTTCCTGCGCCGGTTTTACGCCAAGTACCACGGCAAAAACGCGGAAGAAATGCTGCAGACGTTTGCGCTCAGCGTGCGCCCGGCAGCACCGCGTCTTGCCATCGCTTATCTTTCAGTAGTGCCTGACGCCAACGAACAAGCGCTGGATGTTTTCCTGGCGACGCACTTGCCCAAAACAAATAAGGTCGTACCGAAGGGCTTGTATGAACGCTATAGCAATGCGCATTACTCGCTTGCGGATCGCGGTCATCTGGTCGGCGTACATCCGCTGGAGCTGTGGCTGGTGGAATACCTGCGTCAACACCCCGACGCCAAACTGAGTCAGGCGGTCGCCGCGAGCAGCGACGCGCGGCGGGAATCGTACGACTGGTTGTTCCGGACCCGCTACGGCACCGCGCAGGACCTGCGCATTTCAAGCATCAAGGAAGCCGACGCGTTTAATGTTATTCATCAATCCTGGAAGCGGCAGGGCTATCCGTTCGATCGCCTCGTGCCCTCCTACGCGACTGCAATCGGCAGCTCTGCGGACCGGCCTGCCGCGCTTGCGGAACTCATGGGCATAATCGTAAATGACGGCGTACGCATGCCGACGATGCGTATCGGCGCCCTGCATTTCGCAGCGGACACACCGTTCGAGACGCGCTTGATTCCCGAGCTGACGAAACCCGAACGCGTGTTGCCGCCTGCGATCACGACGGTGATCAAGGGCGCGCTCACCGACGTTGTGTCGAAGGGTACTGCGCGCAGGCTCGGCACCACGCTCAAGCTCTCCGATGGCTCGACCCTCGCATACGGTGGCAAGACAGGCACCGGCGATAACCGATTCGAAACGTACGGTCCGGGCGGCAAGCTGGTGAGTTCGCGTGCCGTAAGCCGGGCCGGCACGTTCGTATTCATGCTGGGCGATCGCTACTTCGGCACGATCACGGCGTACGTAACCGGCGACGAATCCGACAGCTTCGAATTCACCAGTGCGCTGCCGGTGCAGGTACTGAAATCGGTCAGTCCGGTGCTCGAGCGCTATCTGGGGGGCACCGGCTGTAGCACCGGCGCGCCGCCGCTGGTTGCGCGGGCTACCGCACCGAAAAAGCTACCGAATGCACCGCATCCGCAAAAGGTCGCAAGAGCGGAGCTCTCCACCGCCGTTCTGGAACCTTAATCCGGCGAGGCTAACGCGGCGAGCCGCCGGCCCTCGCTCATCCAGGTGCTCCTCGCTCGGCGCGAATCCGGGACTGTGCGATCGCGCAGCAACTAGAACGCATGGATGCCGACGAGATCGATGCCGACAAATTGACTTAGCTTATCGCCGCGACCTACGTTTCCCGGGGACGTTGTGATCCGCCGCGGACCGATCGGCCGTAAATTCCGAGGCGAGATTACTGGGGCGGACGCGATCAATCAGGTTCAGGCTCGACTCTTGGCATTTGCTTCGTTACCGCTTTTTCGCTGGCAGCACCGGTGGCGCACCTTTGTTTTTGATGAATACCACGAGAAACGTCGCGGGCTCGCTATCGCTCGCATTTTTCGAGACCGTGTGCACGTCTTTCGGCGATTCGTAGAACGTTTCGCCGGGGTGGATTGTCACCGGGGCGCCACCTTGGACTTGCATCACCATCGATCCGGTCAGCTGATAGACGAAGACGTGTGCGTTGTGACGATGCACATCTGATGCCGCGCCGGGAGGCACCTCAACTGTGACCATCAAGCCTTCCTTGCCGGGGAGGTCGGTCAGGTTCTGCTCCAGCAGCGGCGTGACGATGACGCCGCTCTTGTCAGCATCATCCGCCGCCGCCGGATTGCCCGCGAGTAGAGCAATGCCTGCAAGCAGCATCGTCCATGTATCGTGTATCAACTTCTTCTGCATATTGATCTCCTTTTTGGTTTCAGCGATTTTCGCTGGTTTGTAACTGCCGTTTTTCCGCTGCGGTCGGAATGAAACTGATGCCGATGATGTTCCAAGCGTTGATTGTCGCGACCGCGAACGTGAGGTCGGAAATCTGTTTGTCGGTGAAATGCGCTTTTAGCGCAGCAAGCTGCGCTAGCACATCCTGTGCATCGCGGACCGGTGTTAGCAGCTCAGCCCATCCGAGCGCGGCCTTCTCGCGAGCGTTGAATAGCGCACTGGATTGCCACTGCGGCAAGGCAGATAGCCGCGCCTCGGTCTCGCCCGCGGTGCGGGCTGCACGCGTATGGCGCCCGATACAATAGTTGCACCCGTTAATCTGCGACACTTGGGACGAACACGAGCAGGAGCGCACCGCCGAGCCCGGCATTGTTGAAACGAGCTCGCGCATGTGCTGCAAAGCTTCTGCCGAGAGCTTAGCGTAGTCGATAGGGTTGTGCATGAGGTCTCCGTCGTCGTACGGCGCGATGCCCGTTCGGGCC
>JBDTMS010000459.1:0-4221 GCA_039934195.1 Betaproteobacteria bacterium | reverse complement strand
TAGCGCACACCGTTGAACAGCGCGTCGTCCGGCGCGAAGCTGCGAATGTCCCGCTGCTCGAACGACAGCGCGGGATTGCCCTTGTGCTGAATCAGATTGTCTTCGCGGCCGCCAAGCAGATTGTCGATGACACGCACGTCGAAGCCGCGCTCGATAAGCAGATCCACCATGTGACTGCCGATAAAACCCGCGCCGCCGGTGACGACGGCGATCGCCCGCAGCGTCATGCGGCTTTCAGCTCTTTCAGGCGGCGGACGTTGAAGTAGAAGGTATCGCCCATGCTGTTGGGCAGCTTGCCTGCCTTGAACGCGACGCAAAGGTCGCGTATCGCATCCTCTACCGTACGCTTGGGCCGGAAGCCAAGCACGCGGGCGATTTTGTCGGCGTTGACGTGATAGGAGCGAATATCATCGGACGGCGTCGTGACGATCGGGATGTCGCCTTTCTCGGGAAACTCTTCCTGCACCACGCGCTTCGCCAATTGCGCGATTTCCATGATCGACATGTTCTGCACGCCTGCGTTGAACACTTCGCCGGCGATTTTTTCATCCGGGGCGCTTAGCATCAGCTGGTACAGATCCACCATGTCCTGGACGTGCAGATTGGGGCGCTTTTGCGCGCCGCCGAACACGGTAATCTTGTCGCTGTTGATGGCGTGGTTGGTGAGAATATTCACCGAGAGGTCCAGGCGCGTGCGGGGTGCATAGCCGCACAAGGTCGCGGGTCTGATCGTTACGCACACGAATTCGGGAGATTGATGCTTGAACAGCAGCGGCTCGCACTCGCCCTTATATTTGTTGTACAGCGTGAGCGGCACCAGCGGATGCTCTTCGGTGACGTCGGGCGATTCCGACACGCCGTATACCGAGCTCGATGAGCAGTAGACGAAGCGTTTTACCCCGGCTTTTTTCGCCGCGACGACCATCGGCTCGAACGCGTCGAGGTTGATCGATGTCGACAGTTTTTCGTCGAGCTCGAAGCTCGCGTCGTTCGAGATACACGCCAGCGAGATCACGGCGTCGACGCCTTCAAGCGCTTGCGCAAGCTTGGCGGTGTCGCGGATGTCGCCTTGCATGAGGCGCAGGTTCGGATTGTTTTTCGGCAGGAAGTCATCGCCGAAATACATCATGTCGTAGACAGTGACGCGATGACCCAGTTCGAGCAATTGCGGCGTGAGCAGGCTGCCGACGTAGCCTGCACCGCCGGTAACCAACACGTGCTTGAATTTCATTGTTCGATCGATGCCCGAGAGGTATTTATCGTGCGAAAAGGAATCGCTTCAAGCCACGCGCCGCGTGGCGATGTCGTAGCCCGCGGCCTGCGCATCGCGGTAGAACATCTCCACTGTTTCCAGCGAATAACGGTCTAGGTTTTTGCCGACCAGCGCCAGCTTTTTCAGGATGTCGTTGGTCGCGGTGATGATGTGGCAACCGACCTCGTCGGCTTGAAAGATATTGAGCAGCTCGCGTGGGCTCGCCCAGATCAGCTCTGCTTTCGGCTTGATCTGCAGCACTTTCACCGCTTCGGCCATTATCGGCATCGGATCGCATCCGGTATCGGCGATGCGTCCGGCGAATACCGAGACGATTGCCGGCGTTTCCACCGATAGCCGCTCGGTCACCGCGCGGACCTGCTGCAGGGTCATCACGGCGGTCACGTTGAGTTGCACGCCCGCGCGCGATAAACGCTCGACTAGCGGACCGCAGAACTCGCCCTTGGTGTTGGTAACGGGAATCTTGACGTTGACGTTCTTGCCCCAGGACGCGATCTCGAGCGCCTGCTGCTCCATGGTGCCGTAGTCGTCGGCGAACACTTCGAACGAAACCGGACGGTCTTTCACTACGTTTAGGACCTGCAACGCAAACGACTTGTAGTCACCGATGCCTGCTTTGCGCATGAGGGTCGGGTTGGTAGTAAAGCCCTTGATCATCGGGTTCGCCGCCATTTCCTGAATTCCGGCAAGATCAGCGCCGTCGGCGAACAATTTGGTCTTCAAAGATCTGACATCGGGCATCGATCAATCCCCTCGGGAGAGACTGCGGATAAGATGTGGCCAGCGGCGTCAAGCAGCGATGTTACCGTAACGTAAGGTGGCTCTGGTTGTTTCTCCTGATAGTCGTAGTCGATAAAAAAGCAACGGCAGCCTACTGCTTGTCCCGCGGCGATGTCCCGCCAGCGATCGCCCACAAGATAGCTTTGCGCAAAATCGATCTCTGTTTCCCCCGCCGCGGTCAGCAGCAGCCCCGGTTTCGGCTTACGGCAAGCGCAGTCTTCTCGATCGGTGTGATAGCAAACCTTCACGTCGTCTATCGCCAGCTCGCGCCGCAGGAAGGCATGCATGGCCTCGACGACTTCGATGCGCTGCACACCGGTTGCGACATCGGGCTGGTTGGTTACAACGATGTTGAGATAGCCCGCCGCGCGTAACGCTGCGAGCGCTTGCTCAACACCGGGTAATACTTTCAGCTCATCAAGCGAGTCGGGCGGATACGGTTTGCCTTGCCGCGCGACGCTCGCATTCAGTACGCCGTCCCGGTCGAGAAATACCGCTTTGCGCACCAACCCGCGTCACCATTTGGTTGCCAGCACCTGCAGCGCCGGATGCGACACGAGACAGTGCCACACCACCGCCTGAAACGCCTCGGTGTGCGGCGTCACGCGCGACGCCTCTACGGTCGGGATCACGACCACGCAATCGCCGACTTCCTTGGTGTAGCCGCCATCGCGGCCGACCACGCCGAACACTTTCAACCCGCGCACCTTCGCTTCTTTCAATCCACTGACGATGTTCACGCTGACGTTCTTCTCGGCATTGCCGCCGCCGACCGAGAAGACGAAGATCGCGTCCTTCGCATTGGCTTTGCTAACCTTCAGCCAGGCGGAGAAGATAGTTTCCCAGCCCTCGTCATTCGCCCTCGCGGTGAGCTCCGACACGTTATCGACCGGCGTGTACGCCTCAATGCCGCACAGCTTGCGAAAATCGTTCACTGCATGACTGCAGTTACCGGCGCTACCGCCCACGCCTAATAAAAACAGACGGCCGCCGCGTTCGCGCAGAGCCGCGAGCTCGAGCACCAGCGCTTCGACCATATTGACGTCGATACCTTTGGCGACTTGAGCGACTTCTTCGAAAAATTGAGTGGAATGCATGTGCCGGCAGAGAGACAGTTAGGCAGCTTTATAAGGGATTGCTGCTTTCATGGCAACCTGCTCGCAGTGCGTATGTCGTTTCGAGGTGCGCAACCGGCGAACAGCAACCCGGTCATCCACGCGAACAACATGCTCTCGGTGTGATCGATGATGAGCGTATTGAACAGCCCGGCGATCAAAAATGCGAGTACCAGGCAATGCGCGAGCAGCGTATGGCCCGGCTGCGACAGCTGCGAGGCGTACCGCCATATCGTAATCAGCAGATAGGCGAGTGCGACGATGCCGACTACGCCGAACTCGGCCGCTATCATCAGATACAGGTTATGCGGATTGTGTGTGCGATCCATCGCCGATCCGCGCACCTGATCCGCGTACGCCTGCTTGAACCCACCGGTGCCGACGCCGAACACGGGATGGCGCTTGACCAGCTCGACCGTATTGCGATAGAACTCGAGGCGGTAACCAACCGAGGTTTGCGCCGGCGAGTCTGGCCGCCATCGCGCTGCCTCGTCGCCCGCTTTATCGATACGGCCTTGAAAGCTGCCCGGCATCGAATACGCGATCAGCAGTGCCAGCGGCATCAAGAGCACGCCGTACAACAGGCCCTTCCATCGCCAAATTCGAAATGACGTCAGGGCCGTTAGCACCGGAAGCACGACATAACCGGTGCGACCTTGGATCAATAGCACGTCGACGAAGGCCGCGACAGACAGCGCGCCCCAGATCCAGCGCGCGCGCGCCGTGCGTGCATGCCGCACCGACAGGACGAACAGCACGACGCCGAACGCCATCAGTACGTTGTGTGCGATGCGCGTCTTGAACACCGTCGGATCAGTGGATATACCGGTGATGAAAGGAAGCGCGGGCAGCAAGTCGGCCGCTACCGCTAACGACCCGATGACCGTGATCGCGAGCGCCAGGGCCATGGCGAGCAATCCGCGTCGCTGATCCGCCGGGTCGCTGAACAGCGTGATGAACACCGGGATCAGCAAAAGGTTGCTGTACTTGCGCAGGTAGGTAAAGCGGTCGTCCAGCGGGCCTACGCTCCATATAAATCCGATCAATGTGAGC
>JBDTMS010000458.1:0-4233 GCA_039934195.1 Betaproteobacteria bacterium | reverse complement strand
CCCTGCGCGTACGTGCTGCGCACGGTATGGCCCGGCGCCTTCGGCGCGATCATGACGACGTCGAGATCGGCGCGCGGTAGCACCTGGCCGAAATGGATGTTGAAGCCGTGCGCGAACGCAAGCGTTGCGCCCTTCTTCATGTTGGGCTCGACGTCTTTGCGATAGGTCGCCGCGATGTGCTCATCGGGCATCAGCATCATGACGAAATCCGAGCCGGTGACAGCTTCCGGAATTTCCTTCACCGTGAGCCCGGCATTCGCGGCCTTCGCCCACGACGGTCCGCCCTTGCGCAATCCGACGACGACATTCATGCCGGAATCTTTCAGATTCAGCGCATGCGCATGTCCTTGCGAGCCGTAGCCCACGATGGTTACTTGCTTGCCTTTGATCAGCGAAAGGTCAGCGTCTTTATCGTAATAAACCTTCATCTTCTCCTCACTTTGATTTGACCGGCGCTAACCGGGGAAGCGCAACAGGTGACCCCGGACAACGCCGGGACTAAACCTTCAGAACTCGATCGCCGCGACCGATACCTGACGCGCCGGTGCGAACGGTTTCGATAATGACGCCGCGCTCGATTGCATCGAGAAAAGCATCCAGCTTGCTGCCCGGGCCGGTCACCTCGATGGTATAGGACTTATCGGTGACGTCGATGATGCGGCCTCGGAAAATCTCCGTCATGCGCTGCATTTCATCGCGGTCCTTGCCGGCTGCGCGGACCTTGACCAGCATCAGCTCGCGCTCGATATGCTCGCCGTCGGAGAGGTCGATTACCTTGACCACGTCCACCAGCTTATTGAGCTGCTTGGTGATCTGCTCGATCACATCGTCCGAGCCGGCCGTCACGATGGTCATGCGCGACAGGGTCGGGTCTTCGGTCGGCGCGACCGTGAGCGATTCAATATTGTAGCCCCGCGCGGAGAACAACCCGGAGACGCGTGACAACGCGCCGGCCTCGTTCTCCAGCAGCAACGAAATGATATGTCGCATGTTTACCTGCCAATGCTGATTGATCAATGCCCGCCGCGATACGCCGCTCCAGGAAGATCGGCGCTCTCCTGCGCCTCCTCGTGAGAGGCGTCGAATGCGATAGCGTTACGGTCCGCGTCTACTGCTCGTGCTCAGCGGGCGAAGCGCCCGCTGACTCGCATTTCAACGCTAACAACTTCAAACGAGAATCATCTCCGACAATCCCTTGCCGCCGGGAATCATCGGGAATACGTTTTCGGTTTGATCGGTGATGAAATCCATGAACACCAGATCGTCCTTGCGGCTGAACGCCTCGCGCAGCGCAGGCTCCACATCAGCAGGCTTATCGATCAGCATGCCGACATGACCGAACGATTCCGCCAGCTTCACGAAATCGGGCAGCGCATCCATGTACGACTCGGAATAGCGATTGCCGTGGAAGAATTCCTGCCACTGCCGCACCATACCCATATAGCGGTTGTTGAGGTTGATCACTTTCACGGGTAGGCGGTATTGCTTCGCGGTCGACAGCTCTTGAATGCACATCTGGATGCTCGCCTCACCGGTCACGCACGCCACCGTCGCGTCGGGATGCGCGATCTGTACGCCGAGCGCATAAGGCAGGCCGACGCCCATCGTGCCGAGCCCGCCGGAATTGATCCAGCGACGCGGCTTGTCGAACTTGTAGAACTGCGCGGCCCACATCTGATGCTGACCGACATCGGAAGTCACATACGCATCGCCGTTGGTAATTTCGTAGAGCTTCTCGAGCACGTACTGCGGCTTGATGATCGCGCTGGTGCGGTCGTACTTCAAGCAATCCTGGCTCTTCCACTGCGTTATCTGCTGCCACCACGCCGCCAGCGCCTGCGCGTCGGGCCGTTCACGCGCTGCGCCAAGCTGACGGTTGAGCTCCTGCAAAACATCGCGCACATCGCCGACGATCGGCACATCGACCTTCACGCGTTTCGAGATCGACGACGGATCGATGTCGATGTGAATGATTTGGCGTTGCTCCTGGTTGAAGTGCTTCGGGTTGCCGATCACGCGATCGTCGAAGCGTGCGCCGATCGCGATCAGCACGTCACAGTGCTGCATGGCCATGTTCGACTCGTAGGTGCCATGCATGCCTAGCATTCCGGTAAACAACGGATCGGTCGCCGGGAAGCCGCCTAATCCCATCAGCGTGTTGGTGCACGGAAAGCCTAGCGTGCGCACGAATTGAGTCAGCTCGGCCGAGGCATTGCCGATCACTACACCGCCGCCCGCGTAAACCATCGGCCGCCTGGCCTGCAGAATTAACTGGAGCGCTTTCTTGATTTGCCCGCTATGACCTTTCGTCACCGGGTTGTACGAACGCAGACTGACCGTCTCCGGATAATGGTACAGCGCCTTGTTCTGCTGGACATCCTTCGGAATATCGACGAGAACCGGACCCGGTCGACCGGTGCGTGCGATGAAGAACGCCTTTTTCATGGTCACCGCAAGATCCTTCGCGTCTTTCACCAGAAAGTTGTGCTTCACACAGGGACGCGTGATGCCCACGGTATCGACTTCCTGAAAGGCATCCTGGCCGATTGCGTGCGTCGGCACCTGTCCGCAGACGATAACCAGGGGGATCGAGTCCATATAAGCGGTGGCAATGCCGGTTACCGCATTGGTCAGCCCAGGGCCGGAGGTCACCATTACCACGCCGACTTTCTCGGTCGAGCGCGCATAGGCATCGGCGCCATGCACGGCTGCCTGCTCATGACGCACCAGGATGTGCTTGACCTTATCCTGCTTGAACATCTCGTCGTAGATGGGAAGAATAGCGCCGCCCGGGTAGCCGAATACGAACGCAACGCCCTCTTCCTGAAGGCATCGGATCGTGATCTCGGCACCGGTCAACTCGACCTGTGACGTGACTCCTGGGGTGATCATTTCCATCTTTGCGGTCCTTGCGTATTGCGCGTGGCCTGGCCGTACGCGGTGCGTTGCTGAACTTATAGACTCGGTTGCTTTTGAATGGTGGACGAAGCTTAAGGCGGCGCTAGAGCCGCTCGTAATCGGGACTTCCCACACATCGGAGCAACTCGTCCGACTCGCCGGCTAGCTCGATTTGCCCTTAACAACTGTGCCGCCCACCGACAAAAATCCTCGACAAAAAATCCCCGGCTGCGCATGAAGCGCACGGGGAACTAGGCAAGATACCTGTGCCCGCATTAGCGGTCAAGGAATCGCCAGGAGAAAGAAGGGGCTACGTCGCAGTCAAGAACGAGAGCGGCGTCGCGTTATGCGCCGCTGGTCATTGGGCGCATGGATCGGCACCCGACATTCGCTCCGGCTAGCCGCGGCAAGGGGGCCACGCGCTGCGCCAACGCTAAAGGCTTATTGGTGTGGCGAGTTATTAATGCGGACGGTTACTAATGTAGCCGGGGACGTGGCCGAGTTACTGATGCGCGCGGACCCAGTTCTTCCAGACTTGGAACAGGCCGGGATCGCGCGCGGCGATCACCGAGCGCTGCCAAAGATCGTCGGACCAGAAATCATCCTGCTTCAAGGTGCACATCCGACCGCCGGCTTCTTCGAGAATCAAAGCGCCAGCGGCGTAATCCCAGAGCTTCTGTCCGCCATGCAGGTAGATATCGAGCCGGCCGGCGGCCACGTAGCACCACTCCAATGTGCCCGCACCGTAGTTGCGTTGCGAGGCATACGGTGGCGCGGCGGCCAATTCAGCAGCTAGGGGCTTCTGCAAGCGCTTAAAGTCGACATTCGCCATCGCGCTGCGAATATGCGGGACATTCTGCTTGATCGGCAGCATCTCATCGTCGAGCCAGGCACCACCGCCTTTCTCGGCATGAAAACATTCGTCAGACACCGGGTCGTACACGACGCCGAGCACGCTGCGGCCGTGCCGCATCAGCGCCACCGACACCGCGAAATACGGCAAGCCATTGACGAAGTTGGAGGTGCCATCGATCGGATCGACGCACCACAAACCAGCGTCGCCTTCGAGCCAGTGCTCGACTTGCTGCGCTTGCGTCATCTCTTCGCCGACCACCGGGCCGGGATAGATGGCCTGCAAAGCACGCGTCAGAGCATCCTGCGCGGCTAAGTCGGCTTCGGTGAATAAGCTGCCGTCGGATTTACGCTGATGTGCCACTTTGAGATAGCGGGGCATGATCTCTTCGGCGGCGACTCGTTTGACCGCCGCGATCACGCGGCTAATGAGTTTGTTCTCGGTTTCGACTAGTGCTTCCACTTGATGCTGCAGCCCATGCT
>JBDTMS010000457.1:0-4253 GCA_039934195.1 Betaproteobacteria bacterium | reverse complement strand
CCATGAACAGCTTGACCACTGATTGATTCGAGATCTGCGCATAGACGACCATCGGGATCGACGGTGGCAGCATCGGCCCAAGCAGCGCACCGGCGACGATGACGGCGCCCGCGAAGCCTTCGCCGTAGCCTTCTTTGCGCATCGCTGGAATCAGCGGTTTGCCGGTTGCTACAGCATCGGCAACAGCAGATCCCGATACGCCGGCAAGAACGAAATTCGTGATGATCGACACATGGCCGAGACTGCCACGCAGCCGGCCGACCAGCGCCATCGCCCAATCGATCAACCGCATCGTCAAGCCCCCGCTATTCATCAGCTCACCGGCGAGAATAAACAGCGGCACTTGTACGAGCGCATAGCTGTCGACCGCGGCCATCATCGAGAGCGCCATCATCGCGTTGTCGATCGCTTCTCCGGGCTTGGCGAGAACGCCGAGCCATGCGGAAAAAATCATCGAGAAGCCGACGTCGAAACCGATCAGTAATGCGAGCAAGAATGCGACGAACAGTAGCGGCAGCACTCAGACCTCTTCGGGTTTGGGCAATTCATGGCCCAACAGGCGTGCGACCAGCCGCAAGCCGACGTACACCAGCATGAGAGCGCAGGCGATGAATACGCCTGCTGCAGGTACGGCGGAAGTAAACACGGTTCCGAGTAGATCCTGGTCTCTGCCGATTTCGACGAGCCGCCAGCTGCCGGGCAACAAGACCACCAGCAGGACCACCAGCAATGCGTCGAACAACAGCTCGAGGACGAATCGCACTTTCGGCGGCAGCCTCGCGTCGATGAGATCGACGCGGATGTTCACCCCCGCGCGCAGCGCCATCGCGAAGCCGATGAAGGTCAGCCAGATCAAGCCGACGCGCGCGTATTGATCCGGCGCCGCGATCCCGGTATCGATGAAGTGACGATCGACGAATTGCAAGCTGACGATAACCACAATGCCGACCATCATGGCGATGACCACCCACTCGACCAGCCGGTCGAGCAGGCGCAACGCATGAAGGAGCAAATTCGGCATTGCAAATTCGAGCAGACGCGTGGCGTCGTTTCAGCGGTCTAAGTTGACGTCGAGCGATAGTGATCGAGGCACAGCGGCGCTGCACGAATGCGCGATTCCCCCGCTCGCAGCGCCAGTTCACGGGCGTGACTGTATGCCATTATTTTTGCGCAGCCTTGATCTGTGCAACGAGTCCAACTGGCCACACTTTGCCCTCGTAGCCTTTGTACACGTCTCTCCAGGCGGCTTCAAAAGCCGCGCGATCGGGAACGACATACGTCACACCGACTTTCTTGAGCTCCGCCATGCCCTGTCGATCGTACTGTTCGCCAAGAACTGTGGCGACTTTACCGCCGACCTGAGCTGCTCGCTTCAGCAAATCCTGTTGTTCTTTGCTGAGCGTCTTCCAGCGGCGCTCGGATATATACCAGGCCGCGACGTCATGCACGTGATCGGTCGCCGACCAGAACTTAGAGACTTCATGGAAGCGGAACGACACGGTCAAGTCGAAGCCGTTATCCTGTCCATCAACCTGGCCGCGCGATAGCGCCATGTAGACTTCATTCAATCCCAGCGGGACGACTTTTACACCGAGCGATTCGAATGTCTCGCGAAAGATCGGGATCGGCGGAATGCGAAGCCGCATACCTTTCAGATCTTCGGGCTTATTGATCGGACCCTTGGTGGTAACGATGGCGCGCGGCGATCGCGCACCCGCGACAGCGAAGATGCGTATCCCCGACGATTTCGCGCACGTCTCATACAGCGGGGCGAAGATCGGACCGTTGAGAAGCTCAGTCGCGGCTTCTTTGCTCTTGAACAGATATGGCAGGTAGGCGACGTTGAGCGGTCCGCAATCCTTGAGTTGGCCCGAGTTGCCCACGCCCAGATAGGCCATGTCGACTGTGCCCAGCTGCATGCCTGCGATGAGCTGCTGGATGTCGCCGATCTGACTGTCTGCATACACCTGTACCTTGATCTTGCCGCCGCTTTCTTTGGCGACGACCTCGGCGAATTTTTCCATCGCCTTATGCAGATTGCTGTTGGTCACGAACGGTGTGCCGAAGCGCAGTGCGAGATCTGCGGCATGGACAACCGATGCGGCCCCGGCCAGCAGCAGGGCGGCCACGGCAATAAAAATACGATGCTTCAAATCCCCTCCCGTGAGTCTTATCGTTAGATGCTCGCGCCTGCGTTTTGCAGTGCGCTGCGAGGCGTGAGAGCGTGACAGATCGCGAGCTATTCAGGGTGACACTATTATGGCAGCGCTACTACGCTGTCAAGCCACGAGGTATCCGCATGCCATATGCATCGGCGGTAATGCAGAGAGGCGATTTCGAGCGCGATCGAAATTTTCTCGTACGCTCGTTCGGCGGCTTCGCGCGCTCGCGGGCGGTGCGACAAAGAAGGCATGTCCTGCGCACCCGAAAAAAGAGGCCGGCTTTTTGGGCCGGCCTCAGGGAGGTGTGTAAACGATAGAACGACTGCAAGACTCACGTGCAGATTACGGCGACGCGCGAAACCCGCAAAGTGAGTTAATCGGGTCGAGATCCGGGATATCCTCACGACCGGACTCGATGACGAGCAAGCAGCGGTCACGCAACTACGCATACACGCGCACGTCCGATTCGACGCACAGCTCTAATCGTTTCCAACTAAACCCTGCTTTAGCGCGATCCAAACCATTTGCGCCGAGGTGTCGGCCTCCAGCTTTTGCTTGATGGTTGACTGGTAGTTGGCGATGGTTTTTTGGCTGAGCGACAAGATGCGTGCGATCTCGTTGATCGGGTTGCCTTCCGCGAGCAATCGGAACACTTCAAATTCGCGCGGCGACAATGTGCTCAGTGCGACATCGTGCCCAGCCAACGTCTGCAGCGCGAGCACTTGCGCCATGTCGTGGCTGATGTATGGCCGCCCTTGCGCGACGGCGCGAACGGCTTCGACCAGGACTTCCGGTGCACTGGCTTTGGTCACGTAACCGAACGCACCGGCTTGCAGAACGCGCGACGCGAGCAACGCTTCATCGTGCATGCTGAACACCAGCACTTTTGCTTGCGGCTCTCGCGCAAGCAACCGGTGGGTCACCTCGATCCCGCTCATTGTCGGTAGGTTGATGTCCATGACGACGACGTCAGGTGCCTGCTCGCAAAACAACCGATAGGCTTCTTCGCCACTGGAGGCCTCGGCGATTACTTGTATGTCCGAAGTGCGTTCCAACAAACGCCGATAGCCTTCGCGCACTACGGCATGGTCGTCAACCAGCAAAACACGAATCGTCATTGGTCACTCCGCTTGGGGGGAAGGTATGCCGATATGCGCCATGATCTGCATTCCTGCTCCCGGTGCGCTGATCAATTCGAGCTTGCCGTGCAGTGCTTCGACTCTCTCGCGCAACCCGAGCAAGCCTAATCCGGCGCGCCTGGCGTGCAAATCCATGCCGCGACCGTTGTCGCGCACTATCAAGCTCACTTCGTCGGTCCGATATCGATGCAGCGCGATACGCACCTGCGTTGCGGATGCGTGCTTGCCTATGTTGGTAAGGCACTCCTGCACGAGTCGATAGACGGTGATATTGGTTACCTCACCGAGATTCGATAACTCGCCGGATGCTTCGAACGCGCAGTCGACTGCGGCGTTGCGCCGCCGCCACTGACTGATCAGCTCGGCGAGCGCATCGCGCAGGCCGAGCGCATCGAGCGTGGCAGGCCGCAACCGCTGCATCATGCTGCGCACGACGTCGTAGACATGGCTCGAAATATCGATGATGGAGATCGCGCTTTGTTCCAGCTCAGGCGCGGTGCCGTGCGTGACGTCGCGAATCGAAACGGCATCCAGCTTGATCGCGTTCAGACATTGCCCGAGCTCGTCGTGCAGCTCGCGTGCGAGGTTGCGGCGCTCCGCTTCCTGCACGGCCACATAGCGCTGCGACAGCAGACGGTTTTCCGCTAGAGTCTGCGCCAGTTCTTTCTGAATAAGATGCAACTCCGAGATGTCCGTGAAGTAGATCTCCAGCTCCGTTGCGCCATCGATGGCGCGATGCGGCAGCATGCGCGCGATGACGCGTACCGCATTTCCCGCCGCGCTTTTCAGCTCGAGCAGAGGCGCTTCTACTTTCTCGCCGTCCAGCAGGGATTTCATGTGGCTCTCCCACAGCGTGCGGTCGCCGTAGAAGTCGCCGAGGTTGCGTCCGGCCGCATCGTTGACGGAAATCAGACCCAGTATCCGCGCCATCGCCGGATTGCACAGGTGAATC